>CAIXSK010000293.1 GCA_903922075.1 uncultured beta proteobacterium
CGCCGTCGCGACTGATGCAATCGCTGGGGCGCCGCTACGTACAGTACGCCAACCGTTTCTACCGGCGTACCGGCAGCCTGTGGGAAGGGCGCTACAAATCCAGCGTCGTGCAAGCCGAAGGCTATCTGCTGGCTTGCCAGCGTTACATCGAACTCAACCCGGTGCGGGCCGGCATGGTGGCTGATCCGGGGCAGTACCGCTGGTCAAGCTATCGCGCCAACGGATTGGGGGAGACCGATGTTCGTCTAAGTCCGCACGAACGCTACTGAGCCCTTGGCGGAGAAGGTAGAGAACGGCAAGCCGCCTACCGAGCGCTCTTTCGCCCTGAACTGGATGCAGAAGCCGTCGACGATATTCGCAAGGCCCTGCAACTGGGCATGCCGGTAGGCAGCGAGCGATTTGCCGAAATGATCTGCGGACGTCTGGGCATCCGGCACAACGCCGGCAAGCGCGGACGGCCGACTAGGCCACCGGATGAGGCAAGCAGGCAACCGATAACGGACCAACAGGATTTTGGATTTTGAGAAAGATGGGAATGAAAAAGACGATTGAGCGAAAACTGGAAATGTCTCTGACCCCTTTGATACTGGTTCATCACCCATCAGATTCCGCGAGGATTGGCGGTCGATGAAGTCATCGAACTTGGAACGAATACAACCCGGCAAATGGAAGTCGTGGAGGAAGAAAAATGAGGATGCGGGATATGAATCAAGGCAGGAAACCCGAAATACTACGGTCGGCCGGAAAAAATGGCCAAAAACGAAATGTCTTCTGCCCCTTGGAGAGCTCTACCCCTTGGAGGGTTGCTGCATGAAAAGACTGAGTATGCCTGCGATGGTTTTATGTACCACTGCCTCCGTACTGCTGACTGGCTGTGAGAAGTGGCGTCTGGATAGCGAGGTTCGGGAGTTGTGCGCCAAGGATGGCGGTATCAAGGTGTATGAGACGGTGAAACTGCCAGCGGAAACGTTCGATAAAGAAGGCGTGATAAAAATTCCGTCAAAGCAAGAAGCAAAAGCATCCGACGAATATTATTACGAATGGATAGTTAAATATCTGCATTCAGGAGATCCAGAAATGTGGCGAAGCCACACACTGATCATCCGTCGTAAGGATGGGAAAGTGTTAGGGGAGTCCATCCACTATGCGAGAAGAGGCGGTGACCTTCCTGGGCCATGGCATCCATCGTCTTTCAGTTGTCCGGAAATCAATAAGCATAACCCCAGTCTTGAAGGTTCAATTTTCGTGATGGAGAAATAAATGACTACGATTATCGATTCTGCAAGGCAGGCTGAGCTTGCGCTTGCTGCTTATGCTGAGCTTTTTTCAGGAATTTCCGGGAATTCGTATCGCGTTGCCCTTTTGACAGCGGGCATGTCAACCTCACAAGCAATTAATTTTACAAATCACTGGAAGGTAATCGACAGCGCTAACTTCCCCAACGGTGCAGCGGCCACCGTTTTTGAAGAAATAGGCAAACCCGGCGTGAGGTACTTGGCTGTACGTGGTACGGAGCTTGGTATTGCCGATATTGTTGCCGACGCGATATTGGCTTCCGGGTTTCCGTCTTACGTCAATCCACAGTTTCTTGCGTTGCGCACACAGGTTCAGACATGGATTGATTCTGGCACCCTCCCTTCGAGCTTTTCCGTGACAGGCCACAGCCTTGGTGGCTATCTGGCGGCCGGGATTGGATCGTGGTTTCACAATGGCACGGTGTACATGTACAACGCGCCAGGTATTGGCGGCGTTGTTGGCTCCGCATTTGAAGCCTTCAAGACAGCGCTGGGCCTCGGAAGCCAGGCTTTGGCAAGCAATATCTACAATTTTCGGGGCAGCGAAGGGATTTCTGTCATCACGGGCCTTGGTGCGCAGTTAGCGCCTCCATGGTCCATACAGATCGAAGCTGCACTGGGTGGCGAATTTGGCCCCGGAAACCATAGCATCGTAAGACTTACCGATGCTTTTTCCGCCTACGCTCTCTACGCTGCCCTAGCCCCATCCCTGACGTCGGATCAAATCGGCAGCATTTTGAAATCAGCCAGCAATCAGAATAAGCTTACCTTGGAAAGCTCGCTCGATGCCCTACGCACCCTGCTACTAGACAAAGGAGCGGTTGACGCGACACCAACCAAAGAAGGTGAAGTGGACAACCGTGAATCCTTCTACGCCAACCTCTACGCATTGCAATCCAGCCCTGAATATCGTGCACTGGCCGGCAACGCCACCCTGCGCGTACTCGCCGCATCAAACGCCAGCAGCCTGTCCAGCCTCGCAAAAAGTGATTTCGGTGATTTTGTTTCGCTCAATTACCTGCTGCCAATTGCGATCGAAGGCTCATTTGGCGTGCTCGGAACTGTACACACCGAACTCTATGCGCAATGGCAAGCCGATCAAGCGCTCACCGCTAAGCAGCGTGCCAACGGCGAGGGTAACTTTACCGACCAATACCTGACCGACCGCGCCAAGTTCCTCGCCGGGGTGATCCAGGCCAATATCAACGACACCGGCAGCGGCAAAAACCTGCGGGCGGACACTGGCGGCGACCCCATTTACTTCGACGACAAAAGCAGCGGCCTCACCCTCCAACTCTTTAATAGTGGCTCAGGCCAAGGCAGTTCCGGCCCGCAATACCTCTTCGGCGGCACCGGCACCGACACCCTATTCGGCGCCGGCGATAATGACCATCTCTACGGCGGCCTCGGCATGGACCGCCTCGATGGTGGCGCGGGCAACGACTACCTCGAAGGCAACGGCGGTTCAGACATCCTCACCGGCGGCGATGGCGTCGACACCCTCGTCGGTGGCACCGGGCTGGACATCCTGACCGGCGGCAAAGGCAGCGACAGCCTGAAAGGCGGCAAAGGGGACGACACCTATCTCTTCCAGAGCGGTGACGGCTGGGACTGGATCGAAGACAGCGACGGCGTCGGCCACATCGAATACGACACCCTGACTTTGGGACAAGGCCAGATCACCAAGGAAGCCCCCGATGTCTGGAAAGAAGAACAAGGCGGGCAAACCTTCTGGTACATCCTGAGCAGTTGGACAGAAAACGGCGAAACCTTCCAGCGCCTCTCCGTCGAAGGGCCGAACAGCGGCGTCTGGATCAAGGACTGGCGGGCCGGCCGACTCGGCATCACCCTGCCGGACACGGTGCCGGAAGTCCCGGCGCCCACGCTGACCGGGGATTACAAGAAGCTGATCGATACGAACAACAATGCAGACCCCGATGACGACAGGTACGTGGGTTTCAATGGCAACTTCGCCAGCGACGGCGAACAAGCCAATGCGCCGGACCTGCTCAACGGCACCGCGGGTGATGATGTTATCGATGGCCTGGGTGGCGATGATGGCCTGACCGGGCGCGAAGGAGACGACTACATCATGGGCGGTTTCGGTGCTGACATGATTCAGGGCGGCCTGGGTAAAGACACGTTGATCGGCGGCGATGGCGATGACGCCATCTGGGGGGCTAGCGACGAAGATTTCGATACGCCCGGGTTGGTTAAAGACAATAAACCGCCAATCAATTTTCTTGATTTTCCTATGGGTACCGGCTTTAACTGGGTTTCGGGGTATCTCGAAACAATTGCCGATGGTGTTCCCGTCATGTTTGCGGATGCGCCGCGCAACCGTCTGGATGGAGACGACGGCAACCTCATCGACGGTGGCAGCGGTCACGACTTCATTGCTGCCGGCACGGGCGCCGACATCGTCCATGGTGGAGATGACAACGATTACATCTACGGCATGGACAAGGACGACATTCTGTTCGGCGATGGCGGAAACGACCTGATCTACGGTGACGGGAACCAAAGTCAGCGCAGCGACGACTCGGTGGCCTGGACGCTATACCCGGACCAGGGCAACGATGTGATTGACGGCGGGGAAGGCAATGACTACCTCCTGGGCCAGGGAGGTGATGACACCCTGCTGGGCGGGGAAGGGAATGACAGCCTCTGGGGCGATGTCGAGAAATACGACTCGCCGCCTGATCCGGATGGACAAGACGCTTTGGATGGCGGCGCGGGTAACGACAAACTGTTTGGTGGCGGCGAAAACGATGTTCTGCTAGGCGGTAGCGGCAACGACGAGTTGTCCGGCGATGCACAACAGTTGGAAGGTGCATTGCATGGCAGTGACTACCTCGATGGCGAGGATGGTGATGATCTGCTTTTGGGTCATGGAGGAAACGATACGCTGATTGGTGGCGAAGGCGACGACCATCTCGAGGGCGATTACAGCCCCGATCTGTTGGCGGGTGAATTCCATGGCAATGACGATCTGAACGGCGGCGCTGGAAACGATGTGCTCTTAGGCGGGGGGGGCAATGACCGTTTGGAAGGGGGAGCGGGGAACGATGTTCTCCACGGCGATGACAGCGCATATGAACTTCTTGGCGCCGAATTTCACGGCAACGATGTTCTGAGCGGCGGGGCGGGCAGCGATACCCTTTGGGGCGAAGGTGGCAATGATGCTCTCGATGGCGGTACCGGAGAGGATGAACTGTACGGTGGAACGGGCAATGACCTGCTGATCGGCGGCCAGGGAGCCGATTGGATGGAGGGAGGTGACGGCGATGACCGCTATCAACTTGGCGCAGGAGATGGCGGGCTTTCGGTGCTCGGTGAGATTGAACCGATCATTGACAGCGGCGGTACCGATACCTTGGTCCTCGGTAGCGCTCCTTCGTTTGTCGGAATATCGGATGACGGCCAGTTCCTTGGCATCCAATATGGCAATGGCGATCTGGTAGGACTGATCGATGGGCAGAGCGGCGTCATCGAATATTTCGAGATTGGCGGACAGCTTCTGACTTATTCGGAAATGATTGGGCGCTATGCTACTGCCCCGGTTTTCGGGGCTGGCTCCATGGCTGGGGGAAATGGTAACGACAGCTTTTTCAGTAGCGCTGGCGGTATTTCTCTTTCCGGCGGCTGGGGTGATGACTCAATCTCGGCGACAGGTGGAGGAAATGCCTATCGCTACTCACTGGGTGACGGCAAAGATGTCATCACCGATAACAGTTTGGCCAATGGATTCACGGCGGCGAATAAACTGGTTCTCGGCAACGGGATCGCCAGCACCGATCTCGTCATTACGCGAAATGGCAACGACCTTTACATTCGATTGCCGGGCAGCAACGGCGAAATCAAACTGCTCAACCAGTACGCGAATGGTGGTATCGACTCGCTCCAATTCAGCGACGGCACCCTTTGGGATCGCGCCACCATCGATCTTCATATCACCCGGGAACTGACCGAAGGCAACGATACCTATACCGGCACTCCCAATGCGGACATCATTTCCGCTCTGGGCGGGGCGGACACCATCAGCGGCATGAATGGTGACGATGTCATTGATGGCGGTGCGGGCAATGATTTGCTCGCCGGAGACAATGGAAACGATACCGTGTCGGGTGGTGACGGCAATGACACCCTCTCAGGTGGCGCCGGTAACGACGTGCTCGACGGTGGCTTCGGAAACGACTATCTGAGTGGCAGTGATGGTGCCGATGTATTCCGCTTTGGCCGTGGTTATGGACAAGAGACAGTTTTCAACAACGACAACGATGTCTTGGGTTCAAACCCGGATACGATTTTGCTGGGTGCCGATATTGCGCCAACCGATGTGACGTTAAGCAACTCCTACAACTACCTTGTGCTCAAAATAAACGGTACGGCGGATTCCTTGACCGTTCAGGACTACTTTTATCGCGATGGAACAACCGGCGCTGCAATTGAGTTCATCCAATTTGCCGATGGCACGGTTTGGGATATTGCGACCGTCAAGACCAAGGCCCTGGCAGGGACGGAAGGCAACGATAGATTGAACGGGTACGATGGCAGCGACGACTCGTTGGTGGGGAATGGTGGCACCGACGAGTTGTATGGCAAGGCCGGCAACGACACGCTGGATGGTGGCGCCGGCAACGATACCTTGTCTGGAGGCGCGGGCAGCGATACCTTCTTGTTCGGGAGGGGAAGTGGTGGCGACCTGCTGGTCGATGACGATAGCAACCCTCTGTCCAGGGACGTAGTGTTGCTGGCAGCGGGGATTACCCCGAACGATGTTGCCATTCGCTACGTCAACACTGCTGACACCCAATACCGAAATGCCGTGCTTGTCCTCTTGGGTGCCAATGGTCAGAGCACTGGCGACTGGATACAGCTTGAGAATATCCGAAATCCTGATGACCCAAACCGTTCGGTTGATGAAGTCCGCTTTGCCGACGGAACGGTATGGACTCATGCCGACATCCTAGCTCGGTTGCCGCATCCTACCCTTTTGGCCAATTCGCTTGTTGGCACAGAACAGGGTGATGTTATTTCGGCACTGGCCGGCGATGATTGGATAAATGGCGGCCCGGGAAACGACATACTGAGCGGCGACGAAGGCAATGACACTGTAATTGGCAATGTCGGAAACGACACCTTGTTCGGTGGCGAAGGTAACGACACTCTGGAAGGCGGTGTCGACAATGACATTCTGGCTGGCGGAGCAGGTGCTGACGTAATGCGCGGCTGGGCTGGAGATGATGTCTACCGTTTTGGCCGCGGAGATGGGCAGGACACGATTGCCGAAAATCAAAATACCGAGATTGGCGGTGGCTCGGCTGGCGGCACCGACACCATTGAGTTTGGCAATGGTGTGCTGCCAACCGATGTCATGCTCTATCGGAACGGCAATGATCTGATTGCGGTACTCGATGGCAGCACGACACAACTCACCGTAAGTGCCCACTATTTCAATACAAATTACAAGATCGAACGGATGGTATTTGCCAACGGAACGATTTGGGATGCTGCTGCCATTGAGTCCAAGGTCATTGCCGGAACGCCGAATGCCATGGTGGGCACGGCTGGTAACGATACGTTCGTGGTTGACAACGCAGGAGACACGATCTCCGAGGCCTCCGGTCAGGGCACCGATACCGTCCAATCCAGTGTTGCGTGGTCGCTGGGCAGCAATCTGGAAAACCTTACCCTGACGGGGGTACTGAATATCTCCGGGACCGGCAATTCGCTAGATAACGTGATTGTCGGCAATGGTGGCAACAATGTCCTCATGCATGCGGCGAGCATGTATGACATCGACAAAGGCGTAGATACACTGAGTGGAGGAAAAGGCGACGACAGCTACTACATCAGCGGCGAAGATACGGTCGTCGAATTGGCTGGCGAAGGGATTGACACGATATATATCTCTGGGTGGCACAATTTTCTACTACCCGAAAACGTTGAGAATGTATTCAGCTTTGCGCAAGGGTGGTCTTCCAGGCTAACTGGAAATGGCTTGGATAATTTGATCGATGCCTCGAGCGGCGCGGGAGAAGACGTTCTCGACGGAGGCCTTGGAGCCGACACGATGATTGGGAGCAGTGGAAGGGATACCCAATACTACGTAGACAATGTTGGCGACGTGGCATATGAAGATAGTTGGTTCCAATCCAGGAACGATGTTGTGGTAAGCAGTGTTGATTATTCACTGGGCGCAAACATCGAACTGTTGACTTTGGCTTCAGGAAGCCTTGCCATCACGGGAACCGGGAACGAGCTCGACAACACGCTATTGGGGAATGAAAATGACAACATTCTCATTGGCGGCAAGGGGAATGACCGCTTTTACGGTGAGAAGGGAGCAGATATCTACATTGGCGGCGAAGGTGATGACTTCTACTCCGTCGATGCCGGCTGGTACATGGTGGAATCCGGCTCCTTCGGAGAGACGGTTTATACCCCGTATAGCAGCCCTGATATCGCGGCACCGGAAGATACGTTCATTGAACTGGCCGACCAGGGCATCGATACCGTGGCCAGTCTCTTTGACTACACCTTGCCGGATAACATCGAAAACCTGCAATTGGATCAATACGACGCCATTTCTCAACGAGCTTTCGTCGGCCGGGGAAACGCACTGGACAATGTTATTTCTGGCAACGCCAACAACAACGTTCTAGACGGTGGTGCCGGAGCAGATGGAATGTACGGTTTTGCTGGCGATGATACGTACTACGTAGACAATGCCGGTGATGTTGCCTCGGAGATAGTCGGCACCGGGAATGACACGGTCGTCAGCACTGTCTCCTATGCCTTGTCAGACGATATAGAAAACCTTGTCCTGACAGGGGCTGGGAATGACACGGGTACCGGCAACGCTCTCGGCAATCGAATTGATGGTTCACAGAGCATGGGGGCCAATCTCCTGGTTGGCGGCCTGGGCGACGACACCTATGTTCTGGGGGCTGGAGACACCGTATTTGAACTGACGGGAGAGGGTAGCGATACCGTGGTCACCTCGGGCAGTTACTCGCTGTCTGGCTCCGAGATTGACAATGTCGTGCTGACTGGCAATGCCAACCTCGATGCGACCGGCAATGCCTTGGATAACACACTGGAAGGCAATGGCGGCAACAATCGTCTGATTGGTGATGCCGGCAATGACAGCTACCGGTTGGGTCGTGGTGGCGGGCAAGACGTCGTGTCTGATCTTGATCAGACTGTGGGCAATGCCGACAAGATCGTCTTCGGTAGCGATGTTGCGGTCTCGAATGTGCAAATTAGCCGGAACGGAAATGACCTCGTGGCCAGGATTATCGGCACGAACGATCAAATGACCGTGGAAGGACAGTTCACCGTTCCAGGTGTCGGCATCGAGGAGATTCGGTTTGCCGATTCCGCAACGGTGTGGAACTTGGCGGATATCACCCGCATGGCCAACAATCGCGCCCCTTCGCTCAGTATTCCGCTCGCTGACCAGAACGCTGGAGAAGGGGCCGCTTTCAGTTATACGGTTCCGGCGACGGCATTTACCGATTTGGATGCCGGCGATACCTTGACTCTCTCCGCCACTCTGGCTGACGGCAATGCCTTGCCGGAATGGTTGGTCTTCGATCCTTTATCAGCCACGTTGAGCGGCACGCCACCAATTGGCTCTTTGGGTACGCTCAGCCTCAAGGTCACTGCCACTGACACCGGCAATCTCTCCGCATCCGATGTCTTTGATCTGGCCATCGTTGTCCAGGATCTGACGATCAATGGAACGACCGGGGTGGATACCCTGACCGGTGGTTCCGGGAACGATACCCTGAACGGAAACAGTGGAAACGACTCGCTCTATGGCAATACCGGTAACGACACGCTGAACGGTGGCACTGGTGCCGACAAACTTTACGGCGGTTCAGGCAACGATACCTATGCGGTCGACAGCACCAGTGACCTTGTGACAGAAAACCTCAATGAAGGTACCGACCTTGTCCAATCCAGCGTGACCTATACGTTGGCGGCCAACGTCGAGAACCTGGCCTTGACCGGCACAACGGCCATCAATGGCACCGGCAATACCTTGAACAATGTTCTAACCGGCAACAGCGCCGCCAATACGCTGTCCGGTGGCACGGGTGCCGATACGATGATCGGTGGTGCCGGCAACGACACCTATGCTGTCGACAACATCAGCGATGTCGTCACCGAGAATACCGCCGAAGGTACCGACCTCGTTCAGTCCAGCGTCACCTACACGCTGTCGGCCAACGTCGAGAACCTGACCCTGACCGGAACCAGCACCATCAACGGTACCGGCAATGCCCTGAACAACGTACTGACCGGTAATACCGCGGCCAATACGCTGACCGGCGGGGCCGGCAACGACACCTATGTCATCAACAACACGACCGATATCGTCGCCGAAGAACTCAATGAAGGCACCGACCTCGTTCAGTCCAGCGTCACCTACACGCTGTCGGCCAACGTCGAGAACCTGACCCTGACGGGCACGACCGCGATCAACGGCACTGGCAATGCCCTGAACAACGTACTGACCGGCAACACCGCGGCCAATACGCTGACCGGCGGGGCCGGCAACGATACCTATGTCGTCAACAACACGGCCGATATCGTCACCGAAGAGCTCAACGAAGGCACCGACCTCGTTCAGTCCAGCGTCACCTACACGCTGTCGGCCAACGTCGAGAACCTGACCTTGACGGGCACGACCGCGATCAACGGCACTGGCAATGCTCTGAACAACGTACTGACCGGCAACACCGCGGCCAATACGCTGACCGGTGGAGCCGGCAACGACACGCTGTCCGGCGGCACCGGGGCGGACACCATGATCGGTGGTGTCGGCAACGATACCTATATTGTTGACAACACCGGCGATGTCATCACCGAGAATGCCAGCGAAGGCACCGATCTCGTCCAGTCCAGCATCACCTATACGCTGTCCCTCAACGTCGAGAACCTGACGTTGACCGGCACCACGGCCATCAACGGCACAGGCAACGCTCTGGACAACTTGCTGACCGGCAACAGCGCCAACAACACACTGACTGGCGGCGACGGAAACGATACGCTCAATGGCGGCACTGGCAACGACACCATGGTCGGCGGACTGGGCAACGACACCTATGTCGTCAATGTCAGCACCGATGTCGTGACCGAAGCGGCCAGTTCCGGCAACGACACCGTTCAGTCGAGTGTCACCCTGACCCTGTCCACCAATGTCGAAAACCTGACCCTGACCGGGACCAGCGCCATCAACGGTACCGGCAATACCCAGGACAATGTGCTGACAGGCAACAGCGCCAACAACACGCTGACTGGTGGTGACGGCAATGACACGCTCAACGGCGGCACTGGCAACGACACCATGGACGGCGGTCTGGGCGACGACGTCTATGTCGTCAATATCAATACCGATGTCGTCACCGAAGCGGCCAGTGCCGGCAACGACACCATCCAGTCCGCGGTGACCCTGACGCTGACTACCAACGTCGAAAATCTGTTTCTCACCGGGAGCAGCGCCGCCAATGGGACGGGCAACACCCTGAACAATCTGGTGCGCGGCAACACGGCAATCAACACGCTGAATGGTGGTACCGGCAACGATATCCTCGAAGGCGGTGACGGTAACGACATTTTGACTGACACCTCAGGTGCAGCCCTGTTCAACGGCGGAGCCGGCGTCGACACCATCACCGGTGGCGCCAGTGCCGAAGTCTTCCTCGGCGGTTTGGGCAACGATACCTACACGACGGCGGGCGGCAACGATATCGTGCTGTTCAACAAGGGCGACGGTCAGGACACCTTCGCCACTGGCGGCACGGGAAGCGATGTTATTTCCCTCGGTGGTAGCATCACCTATGCCGATCTGGTCTTCACCAAATCGACCAACGACCTGGTGCTCAAGATCGGCGCGAGCGATCAGATTACTTTCAAGGATTGGTACGCCAGCACACCGTCCAAGCCGGTCACCAAGCTGCAAGTGATGGCCGAAGCCATGGCCGGTTTCGTGCAAGGCGGTAGCAACGCCCTTCTGAACCAGAAGGTGGAGAACTTCAATTTCGCTGGGCTGGTCGGGGCTTTTGATGCGGCACGGGCGGCCAACGGTAGCCTGACTAGCTGGGCGCTGACCGAAGCCCTGACCAGCTTCCAGTTGGAGGGTTCGGATACGGCCGCATTGGGTGGCGACCTGGCCTACCAATACGGCAAGAACGGCACGCTGGCCGGGATCGGGGTAACCCCCGCGCTGGCAACGCTGTCCGATGCCAATCTAGGCACCAACGCCCAGACACTGACGCCGTTGTCTGGGTTGCAAACCGGTTCGGTGCGTCTGTCGTAAGACACGTGCCGATGGCAAGGGAGGCGGCTTGTTACAGCCTCCCTTGTTCTTCAATCTCTTGAAACGCTCCCGATGAAATCGATGTTTCCCGCCAACGAAGTCGATCCCCTCGACTTCTCGCCACCCCTGCTGCGTCTGCAGGACGCCCCGCCCAATCCGCTGGGCCGCAAGGTGCTCTGGCTGCTCCTCTCCCTTCTGGCGGCGTTGCTCCTGTGGGCCACCTTCGGCCGCCTCGACATCGTCGCTGTCGCCGAAGGCAAGCTGATTCCCGAAAGCTACGTCAAGATCGTCCAGCCGGCCGAATCCGGCATCGTCAAGGACATCCTGGTCCGCGAAGGGCAAGCCGTCAAAGCGGGCCAGATCCTGATGCGCATGGATACGCTGATCAGCGAAGCCGATACCCAGTCCATTGGTGCCGAGCATCAGCGCAAGCGTCTGGCCCTGCGGCGCATCCAGGCCGAACTGTCCGGCGCCCCGTTCAAGGCCGAAGCCAGCGATCCGCCGGGTCTGGCGCACGAAATCAACGCCCAATACCGGGCCAATCGTACCGCCTTCGAAGCCGCCCTGGCCGAAGAGCGCTCGCGGCTGATCAGGGCCCGGCAGGAACTGGCCGCCGCCGAGCAAGTCAAGCGCAAGCTCGAAGACACCTTGCCGCACTACCGGGAACAGGACAAAGCCTACGAGAAACTGGTCAAGGATGGCTTTGCCGGTGCGCTGATGGGCAGCGACAAGAAACGCGAACGGGTCGAGAAGGAGCAGGAACTGCAAACCCAAACCTTCGTCATCGAATCGGCCAAGGCCGGCACTCTCCAGTCGGAAAAGAAACTCGCCCAGATCGATTCCGACTATCGCCGGCAACTGCATGCTGAACGCAACGAGATTCAGGGGCAGTTCGACAAACTGACGCAGGAAGTGACCAAGCAGGCTCACAAGCAGGAGCTGCTCGAACTCAAGGCGCCGCAGGACGGCATCGTCAAGGATTTGGCGACCCATACGACGGGGACAGTCGTCCAGCCGGGCTCCGTGTTGCTGACCCTGGTGCCGCAGGGCGAAATCCTGCGCGCCGAGGTCTGGGTCAGCAACGAGGACATCGGCTTTGTGCGGCAAGGGCAGCCGGTCAAGCTGAAATTCGCGGCTTTCCCGTTCCAGAAATACGGCATGGTCGAGGGATCGGTCGAGCATGTCAGTGCCGATGCGGCCGACAACAACACCGGCAACGCCCAGGCCGACCTCTCGAAGAAGAGCCAACCATTGGTCTACAAAGCGCTGGTCGCGCTTCAGAGGATGAATCTGGAAATGGACGGCGAGCGTTTCGGGCTCGCGGCCGGGATGCAGACCAATGCCGAGATCTGGCTGGGGGACCGGACGGTGCTGGAGTATCTGCTGTCACCGGTGCGCAAGGCCTGGCATGAGGCGGGGCGGGAGCGGTAGGGGCGATGGCGGGGCAAATGTTACGGTCGCCCGGAAATTTTGCCCAAAATTGAAAAGGCGGGCGACTCCGGCACGTTTCAGAACAGGCTTGTCACAGGAAGAATCTCGTAAACCTATGAATTGCCTGTTAAGTTGCTTCTAGTGATGCGCTGAGTCGTCGAGGTGCTGGACGTCGTCCTGCACCGCCTGGTTGGCGAAGTGGCGCTGGCGGATCATGTACATCAGGCCGCTGACGAACAGCCCGAACAGGGTGACGACCCAGTAGATCGACATGTCCATCTTGATCATCAGGTAGTACAGCCCGGTCATGATCAGGATGGAGATGTTTTCGTTGAAATTCTGGACGGCGATCGAGTGGCCGGCGCCCATCAGGATGTGGCCGCGGTGCTGGAGCAGGGCGTTCATTGGCACGACGAAGAAGCCGGACAGGCCGCCGATGATGATCAGCAGCGGCACGGCCAGCCAGATTTCATGGACGAAGTTCATGGCCAGCACGATCAGGCCCATGGCGATGCCGAGCGGGATGACGCGGACCGATTTTTTCAGGGTGATGAACTTGGCGGCGGCAATCGCGCCGACCGCGACGCCGACGGCGACGACGCCCTGGAGCATCGAGGATTTGGAGAGCCCGAGGCCGAGCGAGACCTCGGCCCATTTGATGACGATGAATTGCAGCGTCGCGCCGGCGCCCCAGAACAGCGTGGTGACGGCCAGCGAGATCTGGCCCAGGCGGTCGCGCCAGAGCAGGGCGAGGCAGTGGTTGAATTCGTGAATCAGGAACCAGGGGTTTTTCTTCAGCACCTTGTGGTCGACACCGGTGTCGGGCACGTAAAGATTGAACGCAGCGGCCAGCAAATACAGCACGGCGACGACCGAGAGCGCCATTTCGCCGACCGTGTCGACACCCGTTTCAAGCACCGGGAAATCAAAAGCGAGCAGGTGCTGGGCGACTTCCGGGCGGATCAGGGTGCCGCCGATGACGACGCCGAGGATGATGGCACCGACGGTCAGGCCTTCGATCCAGCCGTTGGCGACGACGAGCAGGCGGTGTGGCAGGTATTCGGTCAGGATGCCGTACTTGGCCGGCGAATAGGCGGCGGCGCCGAGGCCGACCACGGCATAGGCGACCAGCGGATGGGCGCCGAGGAACATCATGCTGCAGCCGACGATCTTGATGCCGTTGCTGATCAGCATGACCCGGCCTTTCGGCATCGAGTCGGCAAAGGCGCCGACGAAGGCGGCGAGCAGGACGTAGGAGACGGTAAAGAAGGTTTTGAGCAGTGGCTCGTATTCGGCCGGTGCGTGCATCTCGCGCAGGGCGGCGATGGCGGCGATCAGGAGGGCATTGTCGGCCAGCGCGGAAAAAAACTGCGCGGCCATGATGATGTAGAAGCCAAACGGCACGAAGGATTTGTCTCTTATATTACTTTGGGCGAGGTTTATACCACGCTCAGGATTGGACACAAGACTTGCGCTGTTGTCTTTGATGTGCATCGTTTCGCCATGAGCCCTTGAAAACAACGAGTCTGTGTCCGGCGGGTTAAGGCTTGATGACGTCGCTTGGGCACCGGGCGTGCGGAATGCTACGGTAAGCACCAAATTTTGGCCAAAATCGAAGGAAGCGGCGTGGAATGTGATTGAATATCGGCCGCACACCCTTCTGGAGAAACATCATGGCTGACCGGCGTTTACAGGTATTCCATGCCGTCGCCAAACATCTGAGCTTCACGCGCGCCGCCGATGCCTTGTTCATGACGCAGCCAGCGGTGACCTTCCAGATCAAGCAACTGGAGGAGCAGTACAGCACGCGCCTGTTCGAACGCCGCCACGGCAGCATTTCGCTGACCCCGGCCGGCGAGCTGGTGCTCTCCTACGCCGAAAAGATCCTTGCCCTGTCCGACGAGATGGAAACCCGCCTCGGCGAGATGACCGGCGAAATGCGCGGCCCGCTGCTCGTCGGCGCCAGCACGACCATCGCCGAATTCATGCTGCCGCGCGTCCTCGGCGAGTTCAACGCGCTCTATCCGCAGGTCCGGGCGCGGCTGATCGTCGCCAATTCGGAAAGCATCGAAGGCCGGGTCGCCGAACATACGCTCGATGTCGGGTTGATCGAGGCGCCGGCCAAGATAGGCGGCCTGACCAGCCAGATCTGCTGCGAGGACGAATTGCGCGCCATCTGCGCCCCGGATTATCCGCTGGCCGGCATGAAGTCGGTGACGCCGAAGGCGCTGGCCGACTACGAATTCATCTCTCGCGAGCCGGGTTCCGGCACCCGCGAAATCACCGATGCCTATTTCCGCAGCCACAATATTGCCCCGGAGAGCCTCAAGATGCAGATGGAGCTGGGCAGCCCGGAAGCCCTGAAAGGCGTCGTGTCGACCGGGCTGGGCTTTGCCATCGTGTCGCGGGCCGTGGTCGAGAAGGAAACCCAGCTCGGCGAACTGCTCGCCATTCCGCTCAAGCCGCCGCTGACCCGCAGCCTCTACCTGGTTTTCCCGGCCGATCGCTTCCAGTCGCGGCTGACTTCCACCTTCATCGAGTTCGCCAAAGGCAAGCTGAAAGAACTGGCGCTATGAAAACCTCGCGGCCCATCCGCGCCCACATTACACCGGCGGCCATCCTCCACAACTACCGGCTGGCCAAGCGGCAGGCGCCGCAGTCGCGGGCCTGGGCGGTGGTCAAGGCCAACGCCTACGGCCACGGCCAGTGGCGAGCTGTCGAAGCGCTGCGTTCGGAGGCCGACGGCTTTGCCCTGCTCGAATGCGAAAACGCCGTCGCCCTGCGCGAAGCCGGCGTCAGCCAGCCGATCCTGCTGCTCGAAGGCATCTTCAGCGCCCGCGACGTGCGGGCCGTGGCCGAGCATGGCTTGAGCTGCGTCGTTCATTGTCCGGAACAGCTCGATCTGCTGCTCGGTGAGGCCGGCACGGCGCCGCTGTCGATTTACCTGAAGCTGAATTCCGGCATGAACCGCCTGGGCTTCACCGCCGCCAACCTGCCGGCCGCACTGGCCGCCGTGCGCAGCCGCCCGGCGACCGCAACGACGCTGATGACCCATTTCGCCGACGCTGATGGCGAGCGCGGCGTCGCCTGGCAAGTCGAACGCTTTAAAGCCATGACCGGCGACTGGACCGGGCCGGTCAGCCTGGCCAATTCGGCCGCCATCTTCGATCACCCGACGACGCACGCCGACTGGGTGCGGCCGGGCATCATGCTCTACGGCGCCAGCCCGTTTGCCGGGCGCAGCGCCGAGACCCTCGGCCTGCAGCCGGCGATGACGCTGGAGAGCGCGATCATCGGCGTCCAGGATCTAGCCCCCGGCGAGCGCGTCGGCTACGGCGGCACCTTCACGGCCGAACGGGCCATGCGCATCGGGGTGGTGGCCTGCGGCTACGCCGACGGCTACCCGCGCCACGCCCCGACCGGCACGCCGATTGCCGTCATGGGCCGGCGAACGCGGACCCTCGGCCGGGTTTCGATGGACATGCTGGCCTGCGACTTGACGGAAATTCCCGAAGCCGGCATCGGCGCCCCGGTCACCTTGTGGGGCCGCGGCATCGCCGGCGAGGTACCGGCCGACGAGGTGGCCGCAGCGGCCGGCACCATCGCCTACGAGCTGTTCTGCGCCCTGGCGCCGCGTGTGCCGGTGCTTGTTGACTGAATGCTACGGTCGCCCCTAAAAAATGGCCAAAATCAAAACAATTTATAGCTGCACCGAATGTGGCGCGACCAGCCCGAAGTGGCAGGGCCAGTGCCCCGGCTGCAACCAGTGGAACACGCTGGTCGAAAGCGTCGCCGAAAAGGCGCCGACCAACAGCCGCTTCGAGTCGCTGGCGCCGGCCGCCAAACTGCAGAACCTGTCCGAGATCGAGGCCCGCGAAGTCGAGCGGATCGCCACCGGCATCGGCGAATTCGACCGGGCGCTGGGCGGCGGCCTGGTCAATGGCGGCGTCGTGCTGATCGGCGGCGACCCCGGCATCGGCAAGAGCACGCTGCTGCTGCAGGCGCTGGCCCACCTGTCGGCGGCGCACAAGGTGCTTTACGTCAGCGGCGAGGAATCCGGCGAACAGGTTGCCCTGCGGGCGCGGCGCCTGGGCCTCGACACCCGTCGCCTGGCCCTGATGGCCGAAATCAACCTGGAACGCATCCTGGCCACGCTGCAGGCCGAACAGCCGGTGGTTGCGGTCATCGACTCGATCCAGACGCTGTGGTCCGACCAGCTGTCGAGCGCGCCGGGTTCGGTCGCCCAGGTCCGCGAATGCGCGGCGCAACTGACCCGGCTGGCCAAGCAGGCCGGCATCACGGTCATCCTGGTCGGCCACGTGACCAAGGAAGGCGCCCTGGCCGGGCCGCGCGTGCTCGAACACATCGTCGACACGGTGCTTTATTTCGAGGGCGACACGCATTCCAGCTTCCGGCTGGTCCGCGCCTTCAAGAACCGCTTCGGCGCGGTCAATGAACTCGGCGTCTTCGCGATGACCGAAACCGGGCTGAAGGGCGTCAGCAATCCGTCGGCGCTGTTCCTGTCGCAGCACGGCCAGGATGTCGCCGGCTCCTGCGTGATGGTGACGCAGGAAGGCACCCGGCCGCTGCTCGTCGAAATCCAGGCGCTGGTCGATACGGCGCACGGCAACCCGCGCCGGCTGACCGTCGGCCTCGATCCGCAACGGCTGGCCATGCTGCTGGCGGTACTGCACCGCCATGCCGGCATCGTCTGCTTCGATCAGGATGTCTTCGTCAATGCCGTCGGCGGGGTCAAGATCGGCGAACCGGCCGCCGACCTAGCGGTATTGTTATCGATTACATCATCGTTAAAAAACAAGCCGTTGCCATCTAAACTTATAGTGTTTGGTGAAGTTGGTCTGGCCGGCGAGATCCGGCCGGCACCACGCGGTCAGGAGCGCCTGAAGGAAGCCGCCAAGCTCGGCTTCACCCGAGCGCTGATTCCCGAGGCCAATCGCCCGAAGCAGGCGATTCCCGGCATGCAGGTCGTTGCCGTCAAACGCGTAGAAGAGGCGGTGGCGCGGATACGCGAGATGGAATAAGCTGCCGAAATACACCTTTCGGCCTATATGTTTAATCTTTCTCGCTATTTCTCGACAGTCAGCTTCATCCTCATCGTTCTGGCTGCGGGGGTATTGGGGCCGCTGTACCGGCAATTGTCGCTGCAGCAGATGCAGGAACTGGCCGAAGGCCGCAACCTGGCTATGGCCCAGGTCTTCCGGAACTCCCTGCGCGAGCCGCTCGACGCGCTGATGAGCGACGCGGTCGGCCGCGATGTCGAGTTTCTCCGCCAATCCGCGGATTCCTCCACACTGCAGGCCAGCGTCCTCGAGTTGATGCGCGAC
>CAIXSK010000294.1 GCA_903922075.1 uncultured beta proteobacterium
CCTGCGGCTTGGTCGGCGACGGATAGGCGGCGCCGAAGGCGATGTAGTCGGCGCCGGCGCGGGCGGCGGCCTGGCCGGCGGCGAAATCGGCATAGCACGAGGCGCCGAGGATCTTGTCGGGGCCGAGAATGGCGCGGGCGGCGACCAGATTGCCGTCGTCGCGGCCGAGATGGGCGCCGTCGGCGTCGACTAGCGCGGCCAGCGCCAGGTCGTCGTTGATCAGCAGTCGGGCGCCGAAACGCCGGGTCAGTTCGCGCAGCGCCCGGGCGCGCTCGACCCGCTCCGGCATTGCGCTCAGCTTGTCGCGGTATTGCACGATACGGCCACCGCCAGCCAGCGCCGACTCGACATCGGCCAGCAGGCGGGCGCCGTCGGCGCAATCGGGGGTGACGGCGTAGAGGCCGCGCAGCTTATGCTTTGCCATCGCCCGGCTTTTCCTCGGCAGCGTCTTCCTCGCCGCCGCGCGCCCAGAAGAAACGGTCCGGAATCAATTGGCCCATGCCGGCGTGGAAGCCGTTCTTCAGCGTCTGCCAGGTGAAATCCTGGGCATCGCGCACGGCATCCTCGATGCTGGCGCCGCCGGCAATGCAGCCGGCGATGGCCGAGGCCAGCGTGCAGCCCGAGCCGTGGTAGCTGCCCGGCAGGCGCTCCCACTGGTCGTGGCGCAGCACGCCCTCGGGACCGTACAGCGTGTTGATCACCTGCGGCGTGTTCTCGTGCGTGCCGGTGATCAGCACGTACTGGGCGCCCATCTCGATCAGGCGCTGGGCGCAGACCTCGATCGACGGTTCGTTTTCGTCCTCGTCGCTCTCGGCCAATCGTCGCGCTTCCGGTGCATTCGGCGTGAGCAGCGTGGTCTGCGGCAGCAGCATCTCGCGGATCGCCGAAATGATCTCCTCGCTCGACAGTTCGTCGCCACGCCCGGAGGCCAGTACCGGGTCGAAGATCAACGGGATTTCCGGGTAGTCGGCGATGATCTCGGCCACCGCCAGCACGTTCTCGACACTGCCCAGCACGCCGATCTTGAAGGCGGCGACCGGCATGTCCTCGAGGATGGTCCGCGCCTGCTGCTCGACCAGTTCGGCGGCCAGCGGATGCACGCTCTGGACGCCGACGGTGTCCTGGACGGTGACGGCCGTCAGCGCGGTCAGCGGATGGCAGCCGAGGCTGGCCAGGGTCAGCAGATCGGCCTGGATGCCGGCGCCGGACGACGGATCGCTGGCGGCAAAGACGAGGACCAGCGGCGGGCTGGGCGGGTTGGCGGTGGTGGTGGGCATCGGTTTTCGCGCCCTTGGCGGTCGCGAATGGGGTTAGGTAAGATGGCCGCGATTTTATCCGAATCTGCCAAGCGCCGAATTGATCATTGCTATGCGTTCATGCACTTGCGGCTATTGATTTACGGCAATACTTCCGTAGTATGATGCAACGATAGCTAATAGCGCTCCATCAGGGGCCAGGGGACAAGGAATTGACTGATTTATCCAGACTGCGCGGCGTCAGGGTTATGGTCATTGACGACAGCAACACCATACGGCGCAGCGCCGAGATATTTCTCGTGCAGGCCGGGTGCCAGGTCGTTCTCGCCGAAGATGGCTTCGATGCGCTGGCCAAGATCGCCGACCATCAGCCCAGCGTCATTTTCTGCGACATCATGAGGCCGCGGCTCGACGGCTACCAGACCTGTTCCCTGATCAAGAAGAACGCCCGCTTCAAGGCTACGCCGGTGATCATGCTCTCCTCCAAGGATGGCCTGTTCGACCGGGCGCGCGGCCGCATGGTCGGTTCCGACCAGTATCTGACCAAGCCCTTCACCAAAGACAGCCTGCTGCAAACGGTCGCCGCCTTTGCCCTGCCGGCTGAAACAGAATCCAATACGTAGTTCAGGGAGACACAGACAAAATGCCCGTCAAGAACATTCTTGTGGTCGACGATTCGCCTACCGAACAGTTTTTTGCCGTCGATATCCTGACCAAGGCCGGCTATCAGGTCAGCACGGCCGAGACCGGCGAGGAAGGCATCGCCAAGGCCAAGGCCACCAAGCCCGACCTGATACTGATGGATGTGGTGATGCCCGGCCTTAACGGCTACCAGGCTACCCGCACCCTGACCCGCGACGAGGATACCAAAGGCATCCCGGTCATCGTCTGCACCTCCAAGGGGCAGGAAACGGACAAGATCTGGGGCTTGCGCCAGGGCGCCATCGATTACCTCGTCAAGCCGCTGAATCCGGAAGAACTGCTGCAACGCATCGCGGCGCTGCCGTAGTCCAGATGGCCAGAAAGACCAGTCTTCGGGACTTTCAGACCTACCTCGCCGGCCGCCTGAGCAGTGCGGCGCGCGGCAAGGGGTCGTCGTGGCTCGGCGTCGAGGCCGGTGGCGAAGCCTGGCTGGTCGATCTCTCCGATGGTGGCGAGATCGTCCAGGCCTCGCAGTTGACCCCGGTGCCCTTGACCCGGCCGTGGTTTGCCGGAATCGCCAACATTCGCGGCAACCTGCACGCGGTCGGCGATTTTTCCCTGTTTCGCGGCGGCCCGCCCATCGTTCAGAACGCCAACGCGCGACTGCTGCTGATCGGGGCCCGCTATGGCGTCAATGCCGCCTTGCTGGTGTCGCGCATGCTGGGCTTGAAAAACCCCGACGACTTTACCGCGGAGCCAGCCGACGCCTCGATGCCGGCTTGGGGGGCGCAGCGTTTTGCCGACACGCAGGGAAAAATCTGGCACAAACTTTCGGTGCGCGAACTGCTCGCCGATCAGGATTTCATGAATATCGGGGTTTGATCGCGGGCACCTGTCCGCATCCCCAAGTGGAGGATGTCCATGGCTTTCAGCTTCAAGTTTCCAAAAATTGGCGGTGGCGGCGATGCTACGTTGTCGTCCCCGATGACCGTGGCCGCCGATATTCCGAGCAGCAGCCGGAGTCTGACCAGCAAGCTGCCGCTGCCGGGTTTCCTGGCTGGACAGCCGGTCGTCCAGCAGATGAAGACACTGGGCGGGATATTCCTCGCCGTGATGCTGCTGATCGCTGGCCTGGTCTTCCACGACAACCGCGAGTCCACGCACAACACCGCCTATATCGCGGCCTCCGGTGAAATGCGCATGCTCTCCCAGCGCCTGGCGAAAGCCTCGTCGCTGGCGCTGCAGGGTAACGCGGTGGCCTTCAAGCAATTGAAGGAGTCGCGGGAAACGTTCGCCAAGCTGCTCGACAGCCTGACCAGCGGTGGCGAAATTGGCGGCGTCAGCGTTCCCGCAACGTCGAGCGACGTCCGTCCGCAACTGGATGCCCTGACCGAACGCTGGGCGGCCACCGACAAGGATGCCGAAACCGTCATCGGCCAGGAAAAGAATCTGGTGGCCCTCGGCAAGAGCGTCGCCATCATCGACGACAAAAACTCGGTCATGCTGGAGCTGACCGAACAGATGGCTGCCCTGAAGCTGCAGGCGATGGCCTCGCCCCGGGATATCGCCGCCGCCAACCAGCTGGTGATGCTGACCCAGCGGATTGCCAAGAACGCTTCGGCGCTGCTGGTCGGTGCTGAAATCAACCCGGAAGTGGCTTTCCTGCTCGGCAAGGATACCAACGCCTTCCGTGATCTTCTTTCCGGCCTGGGCAAAGGCGGCAACGATGCCGATAGCCGCGCCAAGATGGATGAACTCGATGCCGCCTTCAAGGAATACCAGGCTGCGGTTTCCAGCATTCTCGGCAACATGCAGCCGTTGGTGCTTTCCAAGCAGGCCGGTTCGCGTATTTTCCGCGAGAGCGAGGATCTGCTGAAGGCGACCGACGATCTGGCGCTGGCCTACCAGGAAGGTTTGTCCGAACGCGGCCTGTACATCATCGCCCTGATCATTCTCTCCTTGCTGGCCCTGTCCACGCTGGCCGTCCTCGCCAAGATCTACCTCGAAGATACCGAGCGTCGCGCCGAAGCGGCCGAGCAGCAGCGTCATGCCTCCGACAACACCAACCGCGAAAATCAGGACGCCATTCTGCGTCTGATGAACGAACTCGGCGACCTGGCCGACGGTGACCTGACCGTGACCGCCACCGTCAGCGAAAACATTACCGGCGCCATCGCCGATTCGATCAACTACACCATTGAAGAACTGCGCGTGCTGGTCGGCCGGATCAACGACGCGGCGAACCGGGTGACGGCAGCAACCGAAATTGCCCGTTTGAACTCCGCCCAACTGCTTGACGCCGCCGAGCGCCAATCGACCGAAATTCAGGAAGCCGGCCAGTCGGCGCTGGAAATGGCGCGCTCGATGAGCGAAGTTTCGGGCAACGCCACGCAGTCCGCCCAGGTTGCCCGGCAATCGCTGATGGCCGCCGAAAAGGGTACTCAGGCCGTGCAGGACTCGATCAAGGGCATGAACGAAATTCGCAACCAGATCCAGGAAACCTCGAAGCGGATCAAGCGGCTTGGCGAAAGCTCGCAAGAGATCGGTGAAATCGTGGAACTGATTTCCGACATTACCGAACAGACCAACGTGCTGGCTTTGAACGCTGCCATTCAGGCAGCCTCGGCCGGCGACGCCGGGCGCGGCTTCACGGTGGTTGCCGAGGAAGTGCAGCGACTGGCCGAACGTTCCGCCGAAGCAACCAAGCAGATTGCGGCGATTGTGAAGACCATTCAGACCGACACCCAGGACGCTGTCTCCGCCATGGAACAATCGACCCGCGGTGTGGTTGAAGGGGCCAAGCTGTCCGATGCGGCCGGTCAGGCGCTGTCCGAAATCGGCCAGGTGTCGCGCGATCTGGCCGACCTCATTCAGAGCATTTCCTCCTCGACGCAGAACCAGGCCAATTCGGCCACTCAGGTGGCGCGTCTGATGCAGGACATTCTCAACGTGACGGAACAGACGACCGCCGGTACGCAGCGTACCGCCGAGGCCGTTGATGAACTGACTGCGCTGGCCTCCGAACTGAAGGGTTCGGTCGCTGGCTTCAAGGTGGACTGACGGATACTGATCGCGAGAGATGATGAACGCGGCAATTGAATTCGATTTGGGGCCACTGACCTGGGTCAAGGGCGAGATTGATCTGGCGCTGGAGCGCGCCGGGGAGGCTTTCGACCTCTACAAGACCGGCGTCGATGTCACCCAGCTCAAATTCTGTCGCACCCATGTTCACCAGGTGCATGGCGCGCTGGCGATTGTTGGGCTGGATGGCGTCACTCAGGTGACCGAGTCGCTGGAGGCGCTGCTTTCCGGGATGGAGGAAGGGCGACTGGCCGCCGACGAGGCGGCTCTGGCGGTCGTCCCCGAAGCGCTGGCCGGTGTTCATCTGTATCTTGACGAATTGATGGTCGGCGAGCCGAACCAGCCGCTCCGCCTGTTGCCGATTTATTTATCTTTGGCCAAGGCGCGTGGTCTGAGCGCGGCCCGCGCCAGCGACCTGTTCTTTCCCGATCTTTCGCTGCGCCCGCCGAAACGTTTGGCCGCCGCGCCGGCGCTTGCACCGGATCAGTTGCGGCAGATTCTGAAGGCCGAGCGCGCCCGCTATCAAAAAGGCCTGCTCCGCTGGCTGACCAAACCGGCCGAGGCCGAGGAAGGCCGGCGGCTGATGCTCGATGCCCTGGCCGGCATCGAGGCGACGCAGGAATCCCCGTCTGCCCGCTCGTTCTGGTGGGCAGCCCAGGCCTTCATCGAGGCCCTGAAGGACCCGGCGGTACGTTCTGACGGCTCCGTCAAGCAGGTCAGCGCCCGCATCGACCTGCAGATTCGCCGTTTGCTGGAAGGTTCGAACAGTCTTGCCGAACGCCTGATGCGCGAAGCGCTCTATCACGTTGCCCAGGCCCATTCCGAGCCGAGTAGCGTGGTCTCCCAGGTGCAAGCGACCTACGGTTTGCCGTCCCAGTTACCGGCGCCCGCCTCGATCAGCGTGGCCGCTCCCCAGGATGCCGTGTTGCGTCGTTTGCGCGAGGTCCTGGCGACGGCCGAAGAACTTTGGAACAAGGTATGTTCCGGCAGCATGGCCAATCTGCCCGGTTTCGCCGAGCAGGCCCGGACGGCTGCCGGGCTGACCGAGGAGTTGGCCCAGACCGATCTCAAGCGCCTGGGCCAGGGATTGGGGGCGATCGCCAACTGGCTGACGGATGATGCCTCGCGCTATTCCGATGC
>CAIXSK010000295.1 GCA_903922075.1 uncultured beta proteobacterium
GAATTTTAGCCAGGAGCCACTGTGAACCGTTTGAGTGACAGGGAGATTGCCGAGGAAGCAGCACGTCTTCGTGTCGCAGCTCTCGATCCACTGAATAGTGACAGCGGCATCTCTCAGTCAGCAGTCAAAGACTCCAGCAATGGAAAACCACCGAAGAAGAGGCTGATCCAGGAAAGCATTGAGCAATGCGCCTCACAACGAGGCGTAATTTTTGAAGTTCAGCCTTGCCCCCCTCTTGATCACCCCGAGTTGCCTACCCGGCCTCAACCCACTTGATGATCGCCTGCCATTGCTCGATGTCCCGCTCGGCACGTGACGGCGGGAGGTCGAAGAGGGTCATGCCGGCGGCGGTGGCTTGCACATAGACCTGCGTGTCGCGCAGGTAAGCCAGTACCGGCAGGTCGAAGGTGGCGAAGAAGCGTTCGAGTTCGCCGGCGGCGCGGGTTCGTGCATCGACCCGCATGCCGATCACCGCGACGTCGACCTTGCCCTTGCGGATGGCCTTCTCGGCGAGCAGTTCGGTGAGGAAATGGCGCGTTGCCAGCATGTCGAACATCGAGGGCTGGACCGGAACGATGACCCGCGTGGACAGTTTGAGGACACGTTCGAGCAGCTTGCCGTGCAGGCCGGCCGGGGTGTCGAGGACGACATGCGAGGTGCCCTTGGGCGGCCGGGAGACCTTGTCTTCGCCGACTTCCCAGGTGTCGATGGTGGGCAGGGCGAAGGGGCGGATGCCCAGCCATTCGCGGGATGATTGCTGGCGGTCGATGTCGCCGAGCATGACTTCGTTTCCCTTGTTGGCGAAATAGCCGGCCAGATTGGTGGCCAGCGTGCTTTTGCCGGAGCCGCCCTTGGGATTGGCGACGAGAAAGGCTTTCATGCCGAGGCTTCCTTCTTGTCGAGGATGTGGCGGACCAGATTGACGTGTTCACGCAGGG
The DNA here is from genome assembly GCA_903922075.1 of uncultured beta proteobacterium. GTDB lineage: Bacteria > Pseudomonadota > Gammaproteobacteria > Burkholderiales > Rhodocyclaceae > Azonexus. The sequence continues at coordinate 939 of CAIXSK010000295.1, forward strand.
TGTAGACGAGATCGGTGAAGCCGAGCGGGATGTGCAGGGCGCTGGCCTCCTCTTCGATGACATCCAGTCGATTCCGGTAATCGGCGAGTTTGGCTGGCTCGAAGCGGTGCTTGAGGTCGTCTTCAAGGAATTTGAGCTCGCCGTAGCAGCGGAAAATCTTGGAACGGACGCGCCAGTTATAAATCGCCGGCGCCACCTTGAGCAGGGGGATGAGCAGCATGAAGACCGGGACCAGCATGACGATCAGCCGGTCGACCAGAACCGCCAGCCAGAAGGGCAGGTAGCGCTGCAGGAAGGATGGCCCGGACTTGAAGTAGCGCTCCGCCTCGGGCGAGAGCGGCAGCATCTGGTCCTTGTAGGACGGAAACTCGCCGGCATCCTGGAAGAAGCCGGATTTGCCATGCACTTCGCTGGTCGCCTGAAGCAGCAGCGCCTGCAGGGCCGGGTGCAGGTCGTCGCGGACGATCAGGTTGGCGGTCGGGGCCAGCACCTTGATGTCGTCGGGCGGAAAATCGCGGACCAGATCGACGACGCCGCGCGGGAAGGTCAGCTTGGTCAGGAAAGGGAAGCGGCGCTGGTAGGCGCGATCCTGGGCAAAGCTCATGAGCTTGATGCCGGGTGAGCGGATCAGCACCTGGACGACCGGCGCGGTTTCGGCGGCGATGATGAAGGCGGCGTCGATCCGTCCCTGCTGGAGTTCTTCTGCCGCCTTCAGGCCAGCCAGCGGCACCAGATGGTCTCCGGCGGGAATCTCGTTGGCGTCCAGCAACTGCTGCGCCAGCTGGCGCACGCCCGATCCTTCCTGGCCAATGGCGATGCGTTTGCCTTTCAGTTCGGTCAGTCGCGTCAGCGGCTTGTCGCCGCGATAGAAAACCCAGACCGGCTCGTAGAAAACGCTGCCCAGCGAAAGCAGGCCGGACTCGTCGGCGGCATCCGGATCGGCCCTGGGCGGCACAACCCCGCCCTGAACGAAACCGATCTGCGCCTCGTCATTGCTCAGGCGCGCCATATTCTCCAGCGACCCGGCCGACGCCCTGACTTCGAGCGTGACGCCATTCTTCGCCAGGATGCTCGCGTAGCGCTGGGCGAACTGGTAGTAGGCGCCACTTTCGCCGCCCGTGCTGATGACGATCTTTTTTGGCGGCGCCGGTTCGACAAACTGGTAGGCCACCGCAAAGCCAATCCCGGCAAGCAGGATGACCCACCAGGCCGTGGCGAAGAGGTCGCGCAGCGAGAGCAGTCCGGCCTTTATTTTCGCCATCATGGCAGCAGGATCGTCGAGCCCGTGGTCTTGCGCGCCTCGAGGTCACGATGGGCCTGAGCCGCATCCTTGAGGGCGTAAGTCTGGTTCACCTCGATCTTGACCTGCCCGGCGACCACGACATCGAACAGTTCACCACCCAGCGCGACGAGGTCCTCGCGCTTGGCCGTGTAGTTCATCAGGGTCGGGCGCGTCACATACAGGGAGCCCTTTTGCGAGAGCAGGATGAGGTCGAGCGGCGGCACCGGGCCGGAAGCATTGCCGAAGGAAACCATCATGCCCATGGGGCGCAGGCTGTCGAGCGACCCGGCAAAGGTATCCTTGCCGACGCCGTCATAAACGACGGCAACGCCTTCGCCATTGGTGATTTCACGAACCCGCTGGGCGAAATTTTCCGTGCTGTAGTTGATCACGTGATGGCAGCCATGCGCCTTGGCCAGTTCGGCCTTGGCCGGCGAACCCACCGTGCCAATCACCGTTGCGCCGAGCGCGCGTGCCCACTGGCAGGCGATCAGCCCGACACCGCCGGCAGCAGCCTGGATTAGCACGGCATCGCCGGGCTTGACGCGATAGGTCTGGCGCAACAAGTAGGCTGCGGTCAGCCCTTGCAGCATCATCGCGGCACCGGTTTCAAAGGAAATCGCATCCGGCAGCTTGAGCAAACGATGCGCCGGGATGTTGCGAATCTCGGCATAGGCGCCAAGCGGCCCGCCAGCATAGGCGACGCGGTCGCCCACCTTGAGTTCGCTGACGCCCTCGCCCACGGCCTCGACGACACCGGCACCTTCCATGCCGATACCCGAAGGCAGGGTCAGGGGATAGAGGCCAGTACGGTGGTAAACATCGATGTAATTGAGGCCGACAGCGCCATGACGAACAGTCGCTTCGCCGGGGGCCGGCGCCGGCAGATCGATCGATTCCCAGGACAGCACTTCCGGGCCGCCGTGTTGGTGAAGGCGAATGGCGTGGGGCATGGTGGTCTCCGTCTGATTATTTTTGCGAGGTAACGAGGTTATCACCGCGCCGACCTTCGATCTACCGCAAGCCGGCGCTATTGCTCAAACCGGTGTCAGCTTGGCGTACTCCAGGGCCAGCCACTTCATGCCGCTGCCACCGAAATTGATCTGGACACGAGCATCGGCTCCGCGCCCTTCGGTCGACACGATGACGCCCACGCCAAACTTGGCGTGCTCGACCGTCTGCCCGACACGCAGGCCGCCAGCCGCCACCGGCTCGGCGTAGCCGCCGCCGAACGAGCCGAAAGCCGGAAAGGCAGCCGCCGGCGCGGCCTTCTTGTTTAGCTTGAGCAGCAGGTTTTCGGGGATTTCGTCCAGGAAGCTGGATGGCACGCAATACCGTGTCTGGCCGTGCAGCATGCGGGTCTGGGCGCAGGAGACATAGAGGCGCTGGCGGGCGCGGGTGACGGCGACGTACATGAGCCGGCGCTCCTCCTCCAGCCCGTCCTTGCCCGCATTGATCGAGTTTTCGTGCGGGAACAGGCCCTGCTCCAGACCGGTGATGAAGACCACGTCGAACTCAAGGCCCTTGGCGGCATGCACCGACATCAGCTGGACAGCCTCCTGGCCTTCGCCGGCCTGATGCTCACCGGCTTCGAGCGAGGCCAGGGTAAGGAAGGAAACCAGCGCACCGCCTTCGCCGATGGCGCCTTCGTCATCGATGAAGGTGGCGGCGGCGTTGATCAGTTCGTCCAGATTCTCCAGCCGGTCCTGGCCTTCCTTGTCGGTCCGGTAATGCTGGGCGAGACCGGATTTTTCGATGATGTGCTCGACCATTTCGGGCAGCGGCAGACCTTCGGTTTCGTGGCGCAGCGCCTCGATCAGGCGAATGAAGGCACCCACCGTCTGGCCGGCCTTGCCGCTCAGCGAGGCGGCGGCATTGTAGAGGCTGGAATTGGTCTGGTGGGCGATGGCCTGGAGGTTTTCCAGCGAACGCGCACCGATGCCGCGCGTCGGGAAATTGACGACGCGCAGGAAGGCCGTGTCGTCGTCGGGATTGCCGAGCAGGCGCAGGTAGGCCAGGGCATGCTTGATTTCCTGGCGCTCGAAGAAGCGCAGGCCGCCATAGACCTTGTACGGCACGTTCTTCGTGAACAGCTCGTTTTCGAGCACCCGTGACTGCGCGTTGGAGCGGTAGAGCAGCGCAATCTGCGTCGGCGAGATGCCATCGCGGACCAGTTCGCGGATTTCCTCGACGACAAAGCGCGCCTCATCGAGGTCGGAATAAGCCTCGAAGGCCCGGATCGGCTCGCCCTCGCCAGCATCGGTCCACAGATTCTTGCCCAGGCGCTCGCGGTTATTCTTGATGATGGCGTTGGCCGCCGTCAGGATATTGCCGTGCGAACGGTAGTTCTGCTCCAGCCGGATGACATTGCCACCGGCGTAATCGCGCTCGAAATCGCGCATATTGCCGACTTCGGCACCGCGGAAGGCGTAGATGCTCTGATCGTCGTCACCCACGGCAAAGACCTTGGCGCCGCCCCCGGCCAGCAATTTCAGCCAGGCATATTGCAGTTTGTTGGTGTCCTGCACCTCATCGACGAGGATGTAGCGGAAGCGTTCCTGGTAGTGTTTTTGCAAAGGTTCGTTGCGCTGCAGCAATTCGTAACAGCGCAACAAGAGCTCGGCAAAATCGACCACGCCCTCGCGATTGCACTGGTTTTCATATTCGGCGTACAACTCGACGCGCTTTTGCGTGCAATTGTCATAAACCTCGGCCTGCGCCGCCCGCACGCCCTGCTCCTTGTGAGCATTGATGAAGTGGCACAACTCGCGTGGCGGGTACTTCTCATCGTCGACATTGAGATTCTTCAGAAGCCGCTTGACCATCGCCAACTGGTCCGCCGAATCCAGGATCTGGAAGGTTTGCGGCAGCCCGGCTTCACGGTAATGGGCGCGCAAGAGGCGATTGCACAGGCCGTGAAAAGTGCCTATCCACATGCCCCGCGTATTGATCGGCACGAGGCTCGCCAAACGCGCCGTCATCTCCTTCGCCGCCTTGTTGGTGAAGGTCACGGCCAGCACGCCATGCGGCCCGACCTGACCGACCGACATGAGCCAGGCGATGCGCGTGGTGAGCACCCGGGTCTTGCCGCTACCCGCCCCGGCGAGGATCAGGGCATGTACGGGCGGTAGCGTAACCGCTTGAAGTTGCGGAGAATTCAGATTTGCAAGGAGATCGGACATTGAGTCTCTAGTGGTTAGTCATGAGTGATTGGCAGACCCGGGCTGGCTACCGGTAAATTGGTCTGGCCAATAAGTTGCGTTTGTACAACGAATACTACAATCGCGCGCATTTTTTCACAGTCATAAGCAGAGTGGACCCTTATACTTGGCTAAAAATATATTGCAGTGCACAAAACTATTAGCCCAATGGGCAGTCCCAACTCACAGTAGCTAACGCTACTTAACAAGGAGAATCAGCATGAACAGCATGAATGCACCGAAGATCCTGCCCTGGATCGCCCGCAAGGCCGGCATCAGCGACGAGCTTGCGCTCAAGCTGTGGCGCCGTGCCGTCAGCGAAGCAGAGTATCTCACCGGCAAAACCGAAGGTTCCGCTTACTACGGCCTGGCTGTTGATCGCTTTCTGACGATCGTCGAGGACGAAGTCGGCAAGGCGACATCCTACAACCTGACGCCCGCCCCGCAACTGTCGTGGATGTGGCGCCACCAGTCCCGGATGTCCCTGCTCTCACTGGCAGCCACCCAGAACGCCTACCGTTACTGGCAGAACACCTGGGAAGGTATCTACCCGCAAAAAAAAGCGGCGTGACCGGGCGGCAATAAGCTGATCCCCGCTGAGGCAGCGCGTGCAGGCGCCGCCTCAGCGCCATCCGGTCACTGATTCACTCCGGGCTGCGGGCGCCAATCCCGCGTTGTTCCGCTTTGTCCTTATCGCCGAGGAGTCGGGGTCAACCGGTATAATTCGCGGTTACTCCGATCTTCAGCGAATGAACCCCGCCATGCCCATGCAGGACAAATACACACCGGCCGACATCGAGCGCGCCGCCCAGCAACACTGGGACAACACCGGCGCCGCACGCGCCGTCGAGGACAGCAGCAAACCCAAGTACTACTGCCTGTCGATGTTCCCCTACCCCTCGGGCAAGCTGCACATGGGCCACGTGCGCAACTACACGATCGGCGACGTGCTGTCGCGTTTCCACAAGATGCAGGGCTACAACGTCATGCAACCGATGGGCTGGGACGCCTTCGGCATGCCGGCCGAGAACGCCGCGCTGCAAAACAACGTGCCGCCGGCCGCATGGACCTACGAAAACATCGCCTACATGAAGAAGCAGCTCAAGTCGCTCGGCTTTGCCATCGACTGGGAGCGCGAACTGGCGACCTGCACGCCCGAGTACTACCGCTGGGAACAGTGGCTGTTCACCCGCCTCTATGAAAAGGGCCTGGTCTATAAAAAGCTCGGCACCGTCAACTGGGACCCGGTCGACCACACCGTGCTCGCCAACGAACAGGTCATCGACGGCCGCGGCTGGCGTTCTGGCGCGCTCATTGAAAAGCGTGAGATCCCCATGTATTACATGAAGATCACCGCTTACGCCGAAGAACTGCTGAGCGAACTCGACAACCTGCCGGGCTGGCCCGAGCAGGTGCGCCTGATGCAGAAAAACTGGATCGGCAAGAGCACCGGTGTGCGTTTTGCGTTTCCGCTGGCTGACAATGCCGACGAAAAACTGTGGGTGTTCACCACCCGCGCCGACACCATCATGGGCGTCACCTTCGTCGCCGTTGCCGCCGAGCACCCGCTGGCCACCCGCGCCGCGCAGGACAACCCCGAGCTGACGGCCTTCATCGAGGAATGCAAGAAGGGCGGCGTCGCTGAAGCCGACATCGCGACGATGGAAAAGAAGGGCCTGCCGACCGGCATCTACGTCACCCACCCGCTGACCGGCGAAAAAGTCGAAGTCTGGGTCGGCAATTACGTGCTGATGAGCTACGGCGACGGCGCCGTGATGGCCGTGCCGGCGCACGACGAGCGCGATTTCGCCTTCGCCAGGAAATACGACCTGCCGATCAAGCAGGTCATCGCCGCCGAAGGCGAGACCTTCAGTCTCGACGGCTGGCAGGAGTGGTACGGCGACAAGAGCAAGGGCGTCTGCGTCAATTCCGGCAAGTACGACGGCCTGGCCTATGAAGCCGCCGTCGACGCCATTGCCGCCGACCTCGCCGCCAAGAACATCGGCGACAAGAAGGTCCAGTTCCGCCTGCGCGACTGGGGTATCTCCCGCCAGCGCTACTGGGGCTGTCCGATCCCGATCATCCACTGCCCGACCTGTGGCGACGTACCGGTGCCCGACGACCAGTTACCGGTCGTCCTCCCCGAAAACGTCGAAATCACCGGCGCCGGTTCGCCGCTGGCCCGGATGCCCGAGTTCTACGAGACCACCTGTCCGAAGTGCGGCGGCCACGCCAAGCGCGAAACCGACACCATGGACACTTTCTTCGAGTCGTCCTGGTACTTCCTGCGCTACGCCTGCCCGGATAACGCCACAGCCATGGTCGACGAGCGCGTCCAGTACTGGTGCCAAGGCGGCATCGACCAGTACATCGGCGGCATCGAGCACGCCATCCTGCACCTGCTCTACGCGCGCTTCTTCACCAAGCTGATGCGCGACGTCGGCCTGATCGGCGACCTCGGCGAACCCTTCGCCAACCTGCTGACCCAGGGCATGGTCGTCGCCCCGACCTTCTACCGCGATCTCGACGGCGGCAAGAAGCTGTGGATCAACCCGGCCGACGTCGATGTCGTCACCGACGAACGCGGCCGGCCGACCGGCGCCACGCTGCGCGCCGACGGCCAGCCGGTGGTCATCGGCGGCACCGAGAAGATGTCGAAGTCGAAGAACAACGGCGTCGATCCGCAGGCGCTGATCGACCAGTACGGCGCCGATACCGCCCGCCTGTTCATCATGTTCGCCTCGCCGCCCGACCAGTCGCTGGAATGGTCCGACGCCGGCGTCGAAGGTGCCTTCCGCTTCCTGCGTCGCCTGTGGAAGACCACTTACGACCACGTCCAGGTCGGCCTGGTCGCCGCCTGCACCAGCAACGACGGTCTGAGTTCCGCCCAGGCCGACCTGCGCCGCAAGCTGCACCAGACCATGGGCAAGGTCGCCGACGACTACGGCCGCCGCAAGCAGTTCAACACCGCCATCGCCGCGGTCATGGAGCTGTTGAACGCCTTCGACAAATGCGACCTGAAGGATGCCGCCGGTCGCGCGCTGGCCCAGGAAACCCTGGAAAGCATCGCCCTGTTGCTCTTCCCGATCGTCCCGCACATCGGCCAGGCGCTCTACGCCGAGCTGAAAGCGGGCGCCGACGCCGGCCTCGCCGCCTTCCCCAAGGCCGACCCGGCCGCGCTGAAGCAGGACGAGATCGAGCTGATGGTCCAGGTCAACGGCAAGCTGCGCGGCGCCATCCGCGTCGCCGCCGAGGCCGACAAGGCGAGCATCGAAGCCGCCGCGCTGGCTTGCGAGGAGGCCGTCAAGTTCATGGAAGGCCGGCCGGCCAAGAAGGTCATTGTCGTCCCCGGCCGTTTAGTCAATATCGTCGCTTAAGAGGTCACCATGCCGCTGTTGCGCCCGCTGCTTGCCCTGATTTTCGCCGCCGCCCTCGCCGGCTGCGGCTTCCATCTGCGCGGTGCGGGCAGCGGCAACCTGCCCTACCAGACGATGTACATCTCGCTGCCGGAGACGGCCGAGGTCAATATCTGGCTGCAGCGCTACATCCGCTCCAGCGGCAGCACGCGGATCGTCGACGATGCCGCAGCGGCCGACGCCATCTTCCAGCAGCTGACCAACAGCCGCCAGAAGAGCATCCTCAGCGTCAACGCCCTGGGTCGCGTCCGCGAATACCGCCTGCAACTGAGTTACACCTTCCGCGTCGTCAACCGGCAGGGGCAGGTGCTGGTGGCGCCCAACGAGGTCACCCTGACCCGCGACGTCACCTACGACGATTCGAACATCCTGGCCAAGAACCAGGAAGAGGAGCTGCTCTGGCGCGACATGACCAATGACCTGGTCAACCAGATCATGCGCCGGCTCAGCGTCATCAAGCCGAAAAACCCCGACCGGGAAGACGAAGAGTAATGTTGCTCAAGGGCGAACAGCTCGCGGCGCATCTCGAACGCGACCTGCGTCCGCTTTATGTCCTGTACGGCGACGACCCGCTGCTGGTCATCGAGGCGGCCGACGCCATCCGTGCCAAGTCCCGCCAGCAGGGCTACAGCGAACGCGAGGTGCTGACCGTGCTACCGCAGTTCGACTGGGGGCAATTGCTTGCCGCCGGCGGCAACATGTCGCTGTTCGGCGATAAAAAACTGATCGACCTGCGCATCCCGACCGGCAAACCGGGCAAGGAAGGCAGTGCGGCGCTGCAGCAGTGGTGCCAGAACCTGTCGATGGACAACCTGTTGTTGATCACCCTGCCCGAACTCGACTGGCGCGAGGAAAAGGCCGTCTGGTTCACCGCGCTGGTCAATGCCGGCGTCGCGATCAAGCTGATGGCGCCGCCGCTGGCCGAACTGCCGGGCTGGATCGCCGGACGGCTGCGCCGCCAGCAGCAATCTGCAGACATGGAAAGCCTGAAGTTCATCGCCGAACGCGTCGAGGGCAACCTGCTGGCCGCCCACCAAGAGATACAGAAACTCGGCCTGCTCTACCCGGCCGGGCAACTGACGCTGCCCCAGATTCGCGATGCCGTGCTCAACGTCGCCCGCTACGACATCGACAGCCTGCGCGAGGCGCTGCTGGCCGGCGACGTCGGCCGCCTGACCCGGACCCTGGACGGCCTGATGCAGGAGGGTGAAGCGCCGCCGCTGGTGTTGTGGGCGATGAGCGAGGAAATCCGGGCGCTGACCATCATCCGCGCCGGCATCGATGCCGGCAAGCCGGTGGACCTGCTGCTCAAGGAGGCGAAAGTCTGGGGACCGCGCGCCGCGCCGGTCAAGAAGGCCCTGCAGCGTCTGACCACGGCCAGCCTCGAAGCGGCCTTGCAGCACGCCGGCAAAATCGACCGACTGGCCAAGGGCATCGGTCAGGGCAATATCTGGGAAGAGTTCCTGCGGCTGAGCCTGCGCCTCGCCGCAGCAGCAAAATAATTAGGCCGCCTTGTCGCCGGCGGCCTTCTCTTCACCCTCGTCCGGGGCATCCGGGCTGAGATCCTCCCAGAGGCAGGCGCACTCCTGACGGACGTCGTGCAGCCCTGGTTTGGATTTCTCCTGAACCAGGCACTCGCCCTCGCAATGTTCGGAAACCACGACCAGCTTCATGTCGGCATCCACCTGACGGTCGCCATCCCAGAAGCTGCATGTGGCGCAGACCTTGACCTCGGTCGGCAGTATTAGTTTTTCGGCCATCTGATCCTCGATGGAAAGCCCTGTTATCGTTGCGGATAAGAGTTTACCCGGTTCCAGAAGTTCCCTCTAATTTGTCTGGCTATAATCTCCCTTTGCCCGCTAGAAAAAAATCATGGACATCAAGGAATACATGCAAACCGTCGGCCGCCAGGCCCGCGCCGCCTCGCGCCGCCTGGCCGGGGCGACGACCGCCGAGAAGAACGCCGCCCTGCTGCACATCGCCGCCGCCATCCGCCGCGACAGCGCGGCGCTGGTCGCCGCCAACCAGGAAGACCTCGCCGCCGCCCGTGCCGCCGGCCTCGAAGCCGCGATGATCGACCGCCTGACGCTGTCCGCCAAGGGCGTCGAGAGCATGGCCGAAGGCGTCGAACAGGTTGCCGCGCTGGCCGATCCGATCGGCGAAATGACCGACATCAAGTACCGCCCGTCCGGCATCCAGGTCGGCAAGATGCGCGTCCCGCTCGGCGTCATCGGCATCATTTACGAAGCCCGCCCGAACGTCACCGCCGACGCCGCGGCGCTCTGCCTGAAGTCCGGCAACGCCGCCATCCTGCGCGGCGGTTCGGAAGCGATCCGCTCCAACCGCGCGATCGCCGCGCTGGTCCAGGAAGGCCTCAAAGCCGCCGGACTGCCGGCCGATGCCGTGCAGGTCATCGACACTACCGACCGCGCCGCGGTCGGCGAACTGATCACCATGCGCGAATTCGTCGACGTCATCGTGCCGCGCGGCGGCAAGGGCCTGATCGCCCGCCTGCTGGCCGAAGCCCGCGTACCGATGATCCAGCACCTGGACGGCAACTGC
>CAIXSK010000296.1 GCA_903922075.1 uncultured beta proteobacterium
GTCACCGAAATGCCGCGCTGCTTTTCCAGCTCCATCCAGTCCGAGGTCGCGTGGCGCGAGGCCTTGCGCGCCCGCACTTCGCCGGCGACCTGGATGGCGCCGCCGAACCACAGCAGCTTTTCGGTCAGCGTCGTTTTACCGGCGTCGGGGTGGGAAATGATCGCGAAAGTGCGACGGCGGGAGATTTCGTTGTCGAGGGGAGTCACGGCGGGCGTTGGCAAAAGCGGAAAGGCGGCAATTATACCTTTGCCGACCTGCGACGACCCGCAGTCAGGAAAGCGGCAACGCTTCCCGATACAACGCCCGGCTGGCATGAGCCATCCACGGCAGGGTGAAAGGCAGCAGAGGCAGCAGCAGCACGCTGCCGATCACTACGGTCGCCAGCAAAAAAGCCCAAAAAATGGCGACAGTAAAATTGCTGAAAACGACCCGAACGCTGATCACCACGGCCTCGACCAGGCCGGCCCGGCGCTCGCACAGCAACGGTACCGAAAACGCAGCAACGCAGTAGAGCAGGAAGGCGATGAACAGCCCGGAAACACCGGCCCATTGCACAAACGACTGCACGTTGGCGCTAGCCGGCAGCAGTTTGCCGAGCCAGACCGGCGTGGCGCCGACCATGTAGGCGTAGAGGATCGCCGCATCGGTGACGAAGATCATGAACAGCAGCGCGCAAACCAGCGCCAGCGCCCACAAGGCCCGCGACGCCCGGGCGAAACCGCGGCCGATGCAGCCCAGACTGACCGCCTCGCCGGCCTCGAAAGCTTCGGCGATGCCGAAGAAACCGGCCAGGATCGCCGGCCCGACCAGCATGAAGGCGCCGGCGGCGGCGATGATGAACGGCGTCCAGCCCTGGGCCAGCAAGCCGCCGATGATCGCCAGGCCAGCCAGCGTGAAGAGCAGCCCGTAGGCCATGCCGACCCAGCGGGTGGCACCGGCAATACGCCAGCCCTGCGCCATGGCGTGGCGCAGACTGGCAAGGGAAAGAGGGGAAATGGTCATGGACTGTCCGGGAGATGGCCACCCCGACGGGATGGCGGCAGAGATGATCGAGGCTACCTAAAGCCTGCCCTGTCCCGCCCTAATGCAAATCAAATTTCCCGAGCGGGGGAGCAGACGACAATCAGACCACCACCAGCGTCTGCCGCCCGTACCATTCCTCGCCGGCCGGCAGGCTGATCGGCCGGGTCGCCGCGGCCTCGACGCACAGCATGTGGCGCCAACCGTTGGCCGGCATGTCGGCCAGGCCGGCGCATTTATCGACCCAGGGGTTCCACACCACGACATCCGGGAAGCCCTGAGCCTGGATGCCCAGGCTCAGGTTGCCGGCCTGCAGCAACTGCGGCCGCTTGACGTTGTAGTAGACGCGGTCCACTTCCTGATCGACGATCAACTCGGTGCCGGTTTCGCGAATCACCTTGTCGCCGCTGGCGGCATCGCGGTATTCGTGGCCGTGCAGCCCTTCGAGGGCTATATCCTCGACCTGGACGACGCGCAGGTAGCTGTGCAGCGCACCGGTAAAGGAAAACGCTTCGCCGCCGGTGTTGGTGACGGCGAATTCCAGATCGATGCGGTCGCTCTCCAGCATGACCGTCAACTCGGCCAGGAAGGCGTGCGGCCAGAGGGCGCGGGTCGCCTCGTCGTCGGTGCACTGCAGGGTGACCAGCGCGTAATCGTCGCCGGTCCGCCTGGCGCTGACGGCCCACGGGCGGGTACGCACGAAGCCATGTTTGGGCAGTTCGCCCAAGGCTGCAAACTGCGGAAAACAGACCGGCACGCCGCCGCGAATGGCGATGCTGCCGTCGTAGCATGCCTTGTCGGAGAGAAACAGGCGCTCGCGACCGTCCGACGTCACCCAGGACAGCAGTTGCGCCCCCAGTTTGCCGATGACGGCGCTGACGCCATTCGGGCCGTTCAGGCGCAGGGCTTCGATGCCGTGGAATTCGATGTCTTCAATGGATGGTTTCATGGGGAGCCGGAACGATATAAAGATTGGGGCGGACGTGCAGCATTTCGACCTCATGGCCCAGCAGGGTCACGCTGCCCGAGCGACGATTGTCGCCGTTGTCGCTGTATTCGAAGGTATAGACGCGGCGAAGCCTGAGCAGGCCGTCATCGTCACGAGCCAGGCTCAGCGAATTTCCGACGACGGTTTCGTCGAGAAACTGCAGCCCCTCGGCATGACAGGCGTTGCGAGCGGCAAGAATGCCGATTTCCCGCGCTTTCAGGCTATCGAACCAGAACCAGGCAATGATGACAGTCAGGACGAGAAGCAGCAATTCGTACAAGTTCATCGCCCAAGTATACGTAAAGCGGAAATACTCCACGGAAATTTCATTAAATTACGCGATAATTCAGACGTCAATTTCTGCCCAGATTTCATGAATTCACCCCTGCAACTGTTTCGCGAACTGCTTCCGTTCGGGCCATCCGGTGCCGAACAGAAGAGTGCCGCCGCGGTTCGGGGGCTGCTCGACACGGTTTCCGGCCTGTCGCCCCAGGAAACGGTGGCCAAGTTGGCCAGCCGCGTACTGCCGACAGTGGGGCAGCAATCCAACCTGCACATGCGGTTCAAGTTGCTGGAAGACATCCGTGCCGAAGCCGAACAGGCGCTGCCCAAGCTCGAGTCGGATATCGCCGAGGCCGTCTTGCCGCTGCCGCTGGAGGCGACTACTGCGGCGCTGCATGCCGACAATCTGCTCAAGGGCCTGGCCATCACCTATGCCGGCATTGCCAGAAGCATCGACAAGAGCCTCCTGACTGCCGCGTTGAGTCACCTGTACCATCGCTGTATCCAGCGGGCCATGGCCATGGTCGCCCGGCGCCAGTTGCTGGCCTACCGGGCCTACGCCACGCCGTCCGCCACCTCATGGCAGACGCTGCACGAACTCTACCAGATGGTCCGCGGTCCCCAGGCCCAGCCGCTCAACGGCGAAACCGCGCCGATCGAACACGAATACCTTGGCGCCCTGCTCTTCGCCTATCTGGAACCGAGCAAGCTCCCCCGTACCGAGCTTGAGACCATCAATATCTGCTCGCGACAACTGGCTGCCTACGCGTTGATCGGTGAAGTCACCCTGGACGCCACGCCCGCCAAGAGCACCGATTCATGTTTTCTGGTTCGCCCCGACGAAGGCAATCCGGGCTATCCGATGATGCGCCTGCCGTCGGGCACCTCGGTTTTCGGCGGCATCCTGGTCGATTGCACCCAGGTGCTCGCCGCGCTCGACCGCAACATCACGCGGCGCCCGGGCAAGACGGTCGAACCCGACCTCGATGCCCCGCCTGCCCTGCTGCAAAGCCTGCGCATCGCCATCGGCGGCAAGAGTGCGCGCCGTTTCAGCCGAACCCACTTTCGACCCCGCGCCGACCTGGTCACCGGCTTTCATCACGTCATCAGCTTTCTGGACGGCAACACCTTTTCCCGTCGCTCGGTCGACATTGCCAGCCGCTACGAAGGCAAGGAGTTTACGTCCAGCGAATGGGCGCTGATCGACGAAAGCCCCGATGGCTTCCTGCTGCGCTTCATCAAGGGCGAAAAGCGTAATCTGGGAGCCGGCGACGTCGTCGCGCTGCAGCCGCGCGAATCAAGCAAGATCCACGTCTGCCTGGTCCGCCGCATCTCGTCGTCCCAAATACGCCTCGAAGTGGGGCTGCAACTGATGTCGCCGCAAGTCAGCGTGGTCGATGTGGTGTCGGAAAACGAACCGGAAAAGCGCGCCATTTTCCTGCACAGCCTGCCGGCCTACGGCAAGTTCTCGGGGCTGATTGCCGCCCCGGGCACCTACCGGGCGAGCCAACGCATCATGATCAAGCTGCCGGGCCGTTCGCTGCACCGCAAAATCGGCACCTGCATGGAAGCCAACGAAGGGCTGGAGTTCTTCGCCCTCGACGTGATTCCCGACTAAGAATCTGTTTCTCCCCGGTCGGCTTGCTTGCGCAGGCGACTACGCGGCACAATCCATGCCTTGCCCAGCACCCGCTGCCAGTTGGCGTGGGGCGCAACCTCCACTTGAACGGCTCCCATGCTCAGCTACCGCCACGCCTTCCACGCCGGCAACCACGCCGACGTGCTGAAACACCTGATCCTGCTCCAGATCGCCGAATACATGGCTGAAAAGCCGGCGCCGTTCTGGATCATCGACACCCATGCCGGCGCCGGGCGCTATGCGCTGGAATCAGCCCACGCCAGCAAGCTGGCCGAGTTCAAGGATGGTATCGGCCGGCTGTGGGAGGCCAAGGGCCTGCCGCCGGCAGCCAAGGATTACGTCGATATGGTCAGGCAGCTGAACCCGGACGGCCAGCTCCGGCACTACCCCGGTTCGCCGTGGCTGGCCCGGCAGATGCTGCGCGACGGCGACCGGCTGCGCCTCTACGAGATGCATACGACCGACGCCAAGTTGCTGCTCGAATGTTTCAAGGGCACCGGCCGCGAGGTGGCGATCACCGACGGCGACGGCTTCATCGGCCTGAAGGCCATTCTGCCCCCGCCGCCGCGCCGGGCGCTGGTCCTGATCGATCCGTCCTACGAAACGAAGAGCGACTACACCGGCGTCGTCAAGGCGCTGCAGGAGTCGCTGAAGCGTTTCCCGACCGGCACCTACGCGCTGTGGTATCCGATGCTTTCCAAGCTCGAATCCCGCCAGTTGCCGGAAAAGCTGAAGCGCCTGGGCTGCAGCAACTGGCTGCACGCGACGCTGGAGGTGAAAGCACCGGCCAGGGACGGTTTCGGCATGAACGGCAGCGGCATGTTTGTGATCAACCCGCCATGGACGCTGGAAAAGAAGCTGCACGAAACGTTGCCCAAACTGACTGAGTTGCTGGCCCAGGGGCCGGGCGCGAAATACACGCTGGAAAGCGAATCGACGTAGTTGCTAGTTGCTAGTTGCTAGTTGCTA
>CAIXSK010000297.1 GCA_903922075.1 uncultured beta proteobacterium
AGAGGACGGTGCCGGCGACGACTTCATCGCTCCAGTCGAATTCGAGCTTGCCGTCCTTGATCCATGGCGACAGGAAGTTGTAGAGGTTCTTGGCGTAGAGCTCGGAGGCGTGGGTCGGCATCCGCGATGGCAGATTGAGCGGCCCGTGGATGTTCACGTCGTTGGCGATGACGTGCTCGCCCGGTTGGGTCAGCGCGCAGTTGCCACCGGATTCGGCGGCCATGTCGACGATCAAGGCGCCGTATTTCATGCGGCCGATCATCTCGGTGGTGATGATGACCGGGGCTTTCTTGCCGGGGATGGCAGCGGTGGTGATCACGACGTCGGCCATGGCGACGGCCTTGGTCAGTTTCTCGGCCTGGGCGGCCTTCTCCTCGGCGGTCAGTTCGCGGGCGTAGCCACCGCTGCCGTCGGCGGCGACGCCGGTGTCGACGAACTTGGCGCCGAGCGATTCGATCTGCTCGCGGGCGGCGGAGCGCACATCATAGGCGTCGACCATGGCGCCGAGGCGTTTGCAGGTGGCGATCGCCTGCAGGCCGGCGACGCCGGCGCCGATGACCAGAACCCGCGCCGGGCGAATGGTGCCAGCGGCGGTGGTCAGCATCGGGAAGAACTTGGTGCACCGGGCGGCGGCGATCAGGCCGCACTGGTAGCCGGCGCAGGAGGCCTGGCTGGACAGGGCGTCCATGCTCTGCGCCCGCGAGATGCGCGGCAGCAATTCGAGCGAGAAGGCGGTGATCTTGCGGGCATTCAAGGCGGCCAGGCGGGCCTTGTCCTCGAAGGGCTTCAACAGGCCGATCAGCACCGAACCTTCGGGCAGCGCGGCAATCTCTTCGGCCGACGGCGGGGTGACGCGCAGGATCAGCTGGGCGTCGGCATAGGCTTCGGCAATGCCGCCGACCATGCTGACCTCCGCGTAGTCGGTGTCGAGGAAATGGCTTTCGATGCCGGCGCTTTGCTCCATGCGCAGGCGGGCGCCGAGGGCGGCGAATTTCTTGGCTGTTTCGGGAACGAGGGCGACCCGGCTTTCACCGGGCAGGCGCTCCCTGACTACGGCTATGCTTAATGACATGCTGTCTCTCCATGGGTTTGATGATTTGATTCTGCGTATTTTTTTGTGATTTTTAGATTCAGCCGCCTATAGTCGGCGGGGTATTGCAAAAGCGCAATTCGACCGGATACGGGAAAAAGTCCTCGACGTGTCCTTCGCGGATCTTCTGCTGCGAGTCCTGCCAGAATTTCGGCAACAACAGGTCGGAATGATACTTGTGGAAGGTCTTGCGCAGCACCGGCGAAGCGAGCAGGAAGGTGCTGAATTCCTCCGGGAAGACGTCGTTCTTGGCGACTGAATACCAGACCTCGCCGGACATCTCGGTTTCGAAATCCGGGGCCGGCGGAATGCGGCGGAAATTGCAGTCGGTCATGTATTCGATTTCGTCGTAGTCGTAGAAGACGACGCGGCCGTAGCGGGTGACGCCGAAGTTCTTCCACAGCATGTCGCCGGGGAAGATGTTGGCCTGGGCCATTTCGCGGATGGCGCTGCCGTATTCGCGGATGGCGTGTTCGAGGCCTTCGATGTTGTTGCTCCGCTCCATCCGGTCGAGGTGGATGTTCAGCGGTTCCATCCGGCGCTCGATGTAGAGGTGCTTGATGATCAGCTGGTCGCCGTCAATCTCGAAGCAGGAGGGGGCGAGGGTGCGCAGCTCTTCCAGCACCTCGTCGTCGAAGCGCTTGAGCGGGAACATCACGTTGGAGAACTCCAGCGTGTCGGCCATCCGGCCGACGCGGTCGACCTGCTTGACCATCATGAACTTGCGCTTGACGGTCGCATGGTCCATGTTCTTCGAGGCGCCAAAAATGTCCTTGATGATCTTGAACACGTAAGGGAAGGACGGCAGCGTGAAGACCAGCATGACCAGGCCGCGGATACCGGGGGCCATGATGAATTTGTCTTCCGAATGATGGACGTGGTAGATGAAATCGCGGAAGAACATCGTTTTGCCCTGCTTGCCGAGGCCGAGCATGATGTACAGCTCGGAGCGCGGCTTGGCCGGCATGATCGAGCGCAGGAACTGGACGTAGCCAGACGGCACTTCCATGTCGACCATGAAGTAGGCGCGCGACAGCGAGAAGAGCAGGCCGATCCGCCAGGCGTCGAGCAGGATGGTGTCGAGGTAGAGCTTGCCGTCGGCGTCGTGCAGCACGGGGATGGCGAAGGGATATTCGGCCGAACCGTTGATCGCCTTGCCGATGATGTAGGCGGCCTTGTTGCGATAGAAGGCTGAGCCGAGCACCTGGATCTGGAAATTGACCTCGCGGCGCGGCATGCCGTTCAGGAAGCGATGCACCGCGGCGTAGACGTAGTCGACATCGCGCTCCAGGTCGGCGAACGGCCGCTGCCAGTCGAAATCGCCGACGATCTTGCGCACCGCGCCGCGCAGGCCGTCTTCCTTGGCGTAGTAGCTGCGGTAGGTCTGACTGTCGTCGCCTTCGAGGTTTTCGGTCGAAATGGTCGGGCGGACGAAAATGAAATCGTTGTGAAAATAATTGCGGTGCAGGATCTTGGTCGTCACCGAGTTGAAGAAGGTCTCGGCCAGTTCCGGCTGCTTGTGGTTGAGC
>CAIXSK010000298.1 GCA_903922075.1 uncultured beta proteobacterium
CTGGGCATTTCGCGCAAGACCATGGACCGCAAGTGTCAGGCCTGGGGCATCTGATCACCGCCAACCCGGCCGCCGGCAGCGAGCTGGCCGAGGCGCCGGCCGGCCACCGTTCGATCCGCACCCGCCTGCTGGCGCTGGCCCTGATTCCGCTCGGCGTCGTCGCGCCGATCACCGTCGCCGCGCTGGCCTGGTGGGGCGGCAACCACCTTGACCGCCTGCTCGTCGCCAAGGTCCGCACCGACCTTGCCGTTGCCCACGGCTACTACCAGCGGGTCAGCGACAGCGTCGGCCGCTCGGTGACCAGCCTGGCCGAATCGGAACGCCTGGCCCGCACCCTGCGGCGCAACGGCGGCCGGCCGTCGGCGGCGATGGCCGAGCTGCTCAACGCGACGCAGATCGAATACCGGCTCGATTTCCTGCGCTTTCTCGATGTCCAGCGCAGCCAGACCGAAGCCCAGCGCTGGCCGGCCATCGCCGATGCGCTGAACGGCCGGGCGCGGACCGAAACCGAAGTCTTCCCGGCCAGCCAGCTGGCCGCGATCAAGCCGGAACTGGTCGCCATCGCCCGCACCACGCTGATCCCGACGCCGAACGCCCGCCCCGATCCACGCGACGTCGATACCAGCGGCCTGGTCATCCAGTCGGCCGCCCCGGTGCATGACGGCGACGGCCGGCTGATCGGCGTGCTGGCCGGCGGCGTGCTGCTCAACAAGAACCTCGATTTCATCGATCGCCTGAATGCCATCGTCTATCCCGAAGGCGCCCTGCCCTTCGGCAGCGCCGGCACCGCGACGCTCTTCCTCGGCGACCTGCGGGTGGCGACCAACGTCCGCCTGTTCGGCGATACCCGGGCGATCGGCACCCGCGTTTCACAGGCGGTCTACGACACCGTGCTCGGCAAGGGCGACACCTGGCTGGATCGCGCCTTCGTCGTCAACGACTGGTACGTTTCCGCCTACGAGCCGCTGCTCGACGGCCGCGGCGAGCGCATCGGCATGCTCTACGTCGGCTTTCTCGAAGGCCCGTTCGCTGCCGCCCGCAAACAGGCCTTTGCCGCCGTCGCTGCCCTCTTCGCCGTCGCCATGTTGGTCGCCGGGGTCTTCGCCGTGCTCTGGGCGCGCCGCGTCTTCAAGCCGATCGAGCGCATGCACGCGACCATGCACGCCATCGAACAGGGGCAGAATGATGCCCGGGTCGGCACGGTCGAAAGCCAGGACGAACTGGGCATCGTCGCCGCCCATTTCGACCGCATGCTGGACAAGTTGCAAGCCCAGGCCAGGTCGCTGAAGCGCTGGGGCGAGGCGCTCGACGCCAAGGTGGCCGAACGCACGGCCGAACTGGAACAGGCCGTGGCCGACCTCAAGGCCGCCCAGTCGCAGCTGGTCATGAACGAAAAACTGGCCGCCATCGGCCAGCTGACCGCCGGCGTCGCCCACGAGATCAACAACCCGATCGCCGTCATCCAGGGCAACCTCGACGTGCTGCGCGACGTGCTCGGCGCAGCGGCCGAGCCGGTCGAGGCAGAAACCCGGCTGATCCAGGAGCAGGTCCATCGCATCCGGCTGATCGTCGCCAAGCTGCTGCAATTCGCCCGGCCGCAGGATTACGTCGGCTACCTCGAACCGGTCGCCCCGCAAGCGCTGATCCAGGACAGCCTGGTCCTCGTCCGCCACCTGCTGAAGACCGGCAACATCGCCATCGAACAGCACCTCGATTCGACGCGGCAGATCACCTGCAACAAGAACGAACTGCAGCAGGTGGTCATCAACCTGCTGGTCAACGCCATCCAGGCCATGCCAAACGGCGGCGTGCTGAGGATAGGCATCGAGGACTGGGACGAAGCCGACATGCCGGTCGGCATCCGCATCGTCGTCAGCGACACCGGTCCGGGGATCAGCCAGGCCGATCTCGACAAGCTGTTCGAACCCTTCTTCACGGCCAAGAAGCCGGGCGGCACTGGCCTGGGGCTGTGGGTCAGCAAGAACCTGGTCGAACGCTATGGTGGACGGCTGACGGCTGCCAGCAGTGTCGGCCAGGGGGCGCAGTTTGCGGTTTGGTTGCGTTGTGAACCGCTGGGTTAGCGCCCATGGAAAAATGCTACGGTCGGGCCGAAATTTTGGTCAAAATTGAAATTTTCCCAACTGCCTGCACCCCGTCAATTTGAAAACCGTAAATTAACGATTTACAATGCCTTCATGATCAGATCGTTCATGCACAAAGGTCTGGAGAATTTTTTCCAGACCGGGAGCAAAGCCGGCATCCAGCCGCACCACGCGGGCAGGCTCCGTCTTCAGCTCACCTTGCTGGACAAGGCCAGGCGGCCCGAAGACATGAATGCTCCCGGCTGGCGCCTGCACGCTTTGGCGGGCGACCTGAGCGGGCATTATGCGATCACGGTCAACGGCAATTGGCGCATCACCTTTCGGTTCGAAGACGGCGATGCGATTTTGGTGAACTATCAGGATTACCACTGAGGATAGACGATGAGCAGAATGCATGACCCCGCCCACCCCGGCGAAGTCCTCAAGGAATGGATTCCCGAGGGCATGACCGTCACCGCCGCCGCCGCACAGCTCGGCGTGTCGCGCGTCATGCTGTCCAAGATTCTCAACGGCCGGGCCGGCATCTCGGCCGACATGGCCCTGCGCCTGTCGGCCTGGCTGGGCACCACGCCCGAAATCTGGCTGGACATGCAGTCGGCCCGCGATTTGTGGGAAGCCGAGCAGAAGCCGTTGCCGGCGGTGGCGCCACTGCGAATGGCCGCTTGATGACCCAAAAATCAACCTCTTGCCTTGGCAGCCGGCGGCGCGACCGGTAAACTACGGGTTCTGCCGAGGAGCGCTGCGACCCTGACTTTGTCCGGGGCCAGGCTCGGCAATGATCAACGGCGCTCGCAAACCCCAGCCGGTTTGTGGCGCCGTTTGTCTTTTGCGGCGTCCCCGGTGCAGCCAGTTTTGCCGAGGTGATCATGATGCAAGCCGACCGTAGCTCCGAACTTTCCGCCCTTCTTGAGCAGCGCCTGCTCGTCCTCGACGGCGCCATGGGCACGATGATCCAGCGCCACGGCCTGTCCGAAGCCGATTACCGCGGCGAGCGTTTCAAGGATCATCCGCACGACCTCAAGGGCAACAACGACCTGCTGGTCCTGACCCGGCCCGAGATCATCGGCGGCATCCACCGCGAATACCTGGCAGCCGGCGCCGACATCCTCGAAACCTGCACCTTCAATTCGACCGCCGTGTCGCAGGCCGACTACAACCTGTGCGAGCTGGTCCATGAACTGAATTTCGAGGGCGCCCGCCTGGCTCGCGTGCTGTGCGACGAATTCACCGCCGCCAACCCGGCCAAGCCGCGTTTCGTCGCCGGCGTGCTCGGCCCGACCAGCCGCACGGCGTCGATCTCGCCGGACGTCAACGACCCCGGCTACCGCAACGTGACTTTCGACGAACTGGTCGCCAATTACATCGAGGCGATCACCGGCCTGGTCGAGGGCGGCGCCGACATCCTGCTGGTCGAGACGGTGTTCGATACGCTGAACGCCAAGGCCGCGCTGTTCGCCATCGAGACCTTCTTCGAGCGCGCCGGCCGGCGCTGGCCGGTGATGATTTCCGGCACCATCACCGACGCTTCCGGCCGCACGCTGTCCGGCCAGACCGCCGAGGCTTTCTGGAATTCGCTGAACCACATCCAGCCGCTGTCCTTCGGCCTGAACTGCGCGTTGGGCGCCAAGGAACTGCGCCAGTACGTCGAGGAATTGTCGCGCGTCTGCGACTGCTACGTCTCGGCCCACCCCAACGCCGGCCTGCCCAACGCCTTCGGCGGCTACGACGAAACGCCGGAACAACTGGCCGAAGAAATCGCAGGCTGGGCGAAGAGCGGCATCGTGAACATTGTCGGCGGCTGCTGCGGCACCTCGCCGGAGCACATCGCGGCCATCGCCCAGCGGGTTGCTACGGTCAGCCCGAGAAAAGTGCCGAAAATCGAGAAGAAGCTGCGCCTGTCCGGGCTGGAACCCTTTAACGTCGGCGCCGATTCGCTGTACGTCAATGTCGGCGAGCGGACCAACGTCACCGGCTCGAAAGCTTTCGCGCGGATGATTTTGGAGGGCCGCTTCGACGACGCGCTGGCCGTCGCCCGCCAGCAGGTCGAGAACGGCGCCCAGGTCATCGACATCAACATGGACGAGGCGATGCTCGATTCGCTAGCCGCCATGGACAAGTTCCTGAAGCTGATCGCCTCCGAGCCGGACATTTCGCGCGTGCCGATCATGATCGACTCGTCGAAATGGGAAGTCATCGAAGCCGGCCTCAAGTGCATCCAGGGCAAGGGCATCGTCAATTCGATCTCGATGAAGGAAGGCGAGGCCAAGTTCCTCGAACAGGCCAAACTCGCCCGCCGCTACGGCGCCGCGGTCATCGTGATGGCCTTCGACGAGCAGGGCCAGGCCGACACCTTCGCCCGCAAGACCGAAATCTGCGCCAAGGCCTACCTGCTGCTGACCGAAATGGGCTTCCCGGCCGAGGACATCATCTTCGACCCGAACATTTTTGCCATCGCCACCGGCATCCCGGAACACGACAACTACGCCGTCGATTTCATCGAATCGGTTCGCTGGATCAAAGAGCACCTGCCGCACGCCCACATTTCCGGCGGCGTTTCCAACGTCTCCTTCAGCTTCCGCGGCAACGACCCGGTGCGCGAGGCGATCCACACCGTCTTCCTCTACCACGCGATCCAGGCCGGCATGACCATGGGCATCGTCAACGCCGGCATGCTCGGCGTCTACGACGACCTGGAGCCTGAACTGCGTGCCAAGGTCGAGGACGTGGTTTTGAATAGAAACCCGGGCGCCGGCGAGGCGCTGGTCGATTTCGCCCAGACGGTCAAGGAAGGCAAGGCCAAGGACAGCGGGCCGGACCTCTCGTGGCGCGAACAGTCCGTCGAGAAGCGGCTTGAACACGCGCTGATCAAGGGCATCACCGACTTTGTCGTGGCCGATACCGAAGAAGTCCGCGCCCAGCTCGAAGCCGCCGGCAAGCCGCCGCTGGCCGTCATCGAAGGGCCGCTGATGGCCGGCATGAATCACGTCGGCGACCTGTTCGGCGCCGGCAAGATGTTCCTGCCCCAGGTCGTCAAATCGGCCCGCGTGATGAAGCAGGCGGTCGCCCACCTGCTGCCCTACATCGAGGCGGAAAAGACCCGCACCGGCCTGGGCAGCAAGGGCAAAATTTTGATGGCGACGGTCAAGGGCGACGTGCACGACATCGGCAAGAACATCGTCGGCGTCGTGCTCGGCTGCAACGGCTACGATGTCGTCGATCTCGGCGTCATGGTCTCCTGCGACAACATCCTGAAGGCGGCGCTGGAGCATCGCGTCGACATCATCGGCCTGTCCGGCCTGATCACCCCGTCGCTCGAGGAAATGGCCCACGTCGCCAGCGAAATGCAGCGCCAGGGCATGAAGCAGCCGCTGCTGATCGGCGGCGCGACGACCAGCCGCGCCCACACCGCGATCAAGATCGCCCCCAACACCGAAGGCGCCGTGGTCTACGTGCCGGACGCCTCGCGCGCCGTCGGCGTCGCCACCAAGCTGCTGTCCACCGAACAGCGCGACGACTACATGGCCGAAATCGCCAGCGAATACGAAACCGTGCGCGCCGAACACGCCGGCCGCAAGGGCGCCACGCTGGTCACGCTGACCGAAGCCCGGGCCAATCGTTTCACGTGGAACCAGCCGTTCACCCCGGTCAAGCCGAAGCAACTCGGCCTGCAGACGCTCAACCCGAGCCTGTCCGACCTGTCGCTGCTGATCGACTGGACACCGTTCTTCCAGAGCTGGGATCTGGCCGGCCGCTATCCGGCCATCCTCGAAAACGAAACCGTCGGCGAAACGGCACGTCAATTGTTCGCCGACGCCAAGGCCATGCTGGCCCGGATCATCGACGAAAACTGGCTGAGCGCCCGCGCCGTCTTCGGCCTCTACCCGGCCCGGGCCGAGAACGAAGACATCATCATCTACAGCGACGAAAGCCTGACGACCGAACTGACCCGCTGGGTCGGCCTGCGCCAGCAACACAAGCAGCCGAGCGGCCGCTTCAATATAGCGCTGGCTGATTTCATCGGCGACAACGACTATGTCGGCGCCTTTGCCGTGACTGCCGGGCACCGGATCGACGAGCGCGTGGCCGAGTTCGAGGCGGCCAACGACGACTACTCGGCGATCATGCTCAAGTCGCTGGCCGACCGGCTGGCCGAAGCGGCCGCCGAATGGCTGCACCTGCAGATTCGTACCAATTACTGGGGCTATGCCAGCGATGAAGCGTTCACCAACAATGAGCTGATCGCCGAGCAGTACAAAGGCATCCGCCCCGCCCCCGGCTACCCGGCCTGCCCGGACCACACCGCCAAGCGGGAATTGTTCGCCTTGCTCGACGCGCCGGCCAACGCCGGCATGCAACTGACCGAATCCTGCGCCATGACACCGGCCGCCGCCGTCTCCGGCTTCTACATCGGCC
>CAIXSK010000299.1 GCA_903922075.1 uncultured beta proteobacterium
CATCTTGATTTTTACATAAATTTAAAATCCCATCACGAAAACAATGTCCGGATCGTCGGTCGGCAGGTTTTCGACCAGCAGTGAGACGTGGTCGAAGTTGATGATCGCCCGTGATCCCATTTCGAAAATGCGGCCCATGTCGCGCATTTTTTCGAGGATCGAGGCCTGCATGCCGGTCATTTCGCCCTCGGCGGTCAGCGCCACCTGTTCGTATTGCCCGCGAACCTGGACGGCCCCCTTCAAGCCCCAGGATTTCATGGCCGCAATCAGGCGGGCGGCAATTGCGGTATGGGTCGTGGCTTGTGCCGAACGGCGCAGGAATTCGATGACCACGCCCAGATCACCCATGCTCACCATGGCGGTGAAGGCGATGCGCTGCGCATCCGAGGACTGGCTGGTCAGGGCGCGCAGTTGTTCGCGAATCTGGATCGCGTTGCCGAGCTTGTGGCGCAGTTCATGGGCGGCGATGGGTTTGGTCAGGAAGTCGTCGCCACCAGCCTCGTAGGCGGCCACCCGCTCAGGCGTCGTGTCGTGGGCGGAGACGAAGATGACGGGCACATCCGTGCCGCGTTCCTGTTCGCGAAAGCGGCGGCAGGTGTCGTAGCCGCTCAGGTCGGGCATTTCGATGTCGAGCAGAACGGCGTCGAAGCGGCTTTCGTCGGCAAGGAAGGGCACGCCGCTCGCGAAAGTGGAAATGTCGAAATCCTTTTCGAGAAGGCGCTGAATGATCATCCGCTGGGGCGGGTTGTCTTCCACGATGGCAATACGCGGCAGTTGGCTCATGCGCTCTCCCCAAGACGGTTTGTCAATTTTGTGACAAGTATCATATCGCTCGCGGGGTGTGGCCGCAAGTGCTTGAAAACAGGTAAAATCCGCGCCTTCGTTTTACCGCCTTTTTCAGATCGGAATCGCTGTGCTCGTCGCCGCCAATATCACCATGCAGTTCGGGGTAAAACCCCTGTTCGAGAACGTCAATGTCAAATTCGGCGAGGGCTACCGCTATGGCCTGATCGGCGCCAACGGGGCCGGAAAATCGACGTTTATGAAGATTTTGTGCGGCGCGCTCGAACCCTCTGCCGGCAACGTCTCGAAAGACAAGCACGAGCGCATGGCCTACCTGAAGCAGGACCAGTTCGCTTACGAAGACATGCGCGTCCTCGACGTCGTGATGATGGGCCACGAGGAAATGTGGGCCTGCATGAGTGAGCGCGACGCCATCTACGCCAATCCGGAAGCGACCGAAGAAGATTACATGAAGGCCGCCGACCTCGAACACCAGTTCGGCGAATACGACGGCTACACCGCCGAATCGCGGGCCGGCGAGCTGCTGCTCGGCGTCGGCATCCCGACCGAACAGCACGACGGCCCGATGAGCCAGGTCGCGCCCGGCTGGAAACTGCGCGTGCTGCTCTGCCAGGCGCTGTTCGCCAACCCGGACATCCTGCTCCTCGACGAACCGACCAACAACCTCGACATCAACACCATCCGCTGGCTGGAAGACGTGCTCAACAATCGTGACTCGACGATGATCATCATCTCGCACGACCGCCACTTCCTGAACCAGGTCTGCACCCACATGGCCGACCTCGACTACGGCAAGATCACCACCTACGCCGGCAACTACGACGACTTCATGGAAGCCGCCCAGCAGGCCCGCGAGCGCCAGTCGAACGCCAACGCCAAGGCCAAGGAACGGATCGCCGAACTGCAGACTTTCGTCCGCCGCTTCTCGGCCAATGCGTCGAAAGCCAAGCAGGCGACCAGCCGCATGAAGCTGATCGACAAGCTGAAGCCGGAAGACGTCAAGCCGTCGTCGCGCCAGTACCCGTGGATCCGCTTCGACTACGACGAAAAGGCCAAGCTGCACCGCCAGGCCGTCGAGATCGAAAACCTGTCGTTTGCCTACGAAGGCAGCGACCGCAAGATTTTCAACAACCTGACCGTGACCATCAACGCCGGCGAGAAGATTGCCGTGATCGGCGAAAACGGCGTCGGCAAGACGACCTTCCTGAAGCTGCTGATGGGCGTGGTGCAGCCGCAATTCGGCACGCTGAAGTGGGCGGAGAAGGCCAATCCCGGCTACTACGCCCAGGACCACAGCGCCGAATTCGCCGGCGAGCAGAGCCTGACCGAATGGGTCGCCGGCTACGCCCGTGCCACCATCGAGGACGGCGGCGACCTGGAAACCCTGATCCGCGGCACCCTCGGGCGGCTCTTGTTCTCCGGCGACGACGTCAAGAAGCCGGTCAATGTCATCTCCGGCGGCGAACAGGGCCGCATGCTGTTCGGCAAGCTGATGCTCTCCAAGCATAACGTGCTGGTCATGGACGAACCGACCAACCACCTCGACATGGAATCGATCGAAGCGCTGAACAGCGGCCTGGAGAAATTCCCCGGCACCCTGGTCTTCGTCTCGCACGACCGCGAATTCGTCTCCTCGCTGGCGACCCGCGTGTTCGAGGTCAAGGGCGACGGCAAGATCGTCGACTACCTTGGCGGCTACGAGGATTACCTGGCTTCGCAGGGCGTCGAATAATTTCGATTTTGGCCCTTTTTTCGGGCCGACCGTAGCATTTGGTCAGCCGGATGAAGAAAAGCCGAAGGCCAGCCCTTCGGCTTTTTTACTGGATCAAACCGCCGGCGGCCAGCGTCCGGATCAGCCGCACGCAATCGACATCGGACTGGTGGTAGGCCGACTTGACGTATTCGATGTAGGCCCGCTCCTCGGAATTCGGGTTGCTGGCCAGCGTTGTCTGGTAGGCGAAGCGCAGGAACAGGAAGCTCGGCTCCGGCTCCTCGATGGTGATGGTCAGGCTGCCGCCGGGGTGGCTTGCCGAAGGCTGGATGTCGAAGCGGACCCAATGGTGGTCGGCCAGCGTCACCCGGTCGTGGATCGTGGCCGGGCCGAAGTCCAGCGCGCGGAGTACGGTGTCGGCAGTGCGCTCGAGGATCGTGCAGGCTTCCAGTCCAGGCAGGAAGGGCAGGGGATCTTCGACGCGATAGAGCAGGCCCTGCCACAGTTGGTCGCGGGTCATGGATTCGACCAGCGGATTTTCCGGGTCGTTGATCTGGATGAGATGTTCGAAATTCATGGGCGGATGTTAACATCCCGGCCATGCAACTAGAACGTATCCTCCAGAAACACGGTTTCGGCTCCCGCCGGGAATGCCGGGGCCTCGTCCGCCGCGAGCGGGTTTCCATCAACGGCCAGGTTTGCGACGATCCCTTCGTCGAACTCGATATCGCAGGCCTGGTTTTCACCGTCGATGGCGTCGACTGGCCTTATGCCGAATTCGCGACGCTGATGCTCAACAAGCCGGCCGGTTACGAATGCTCGCGTAAGCCCAAGCATCACGCCGGCGTCCTCGAACTGCTGCCGGTACCGCTGCGCGAACGCGACGTACAACCGATTGGCCGGCTCGACGAAGACACCACCGGTCTGTTGCTGATCACCAACGACGGCCAGTTGAACCACCAGCTATCCTCGGCCAAACGCAAGGTGCCGAAGGTCTATCTGGCGACCACCAAGCACCCGCTCGACCAGGCCCAGATCGATCAGCTGCTGGCTGGCGTGCTGCTCGCCGACGAAGTCGAACCGATTGCCGCTGCGGCGGCCGAAATGGTCAGCGATCACCTGCTCCGCCTGACGCTGACCGAGGGCAAATACCATCAGGTCAAGCGTATGGTGGCGGCGGTCAGCAACCGCGTCGAGGCGCTGCACCGCGAGGCGGTCGGCGATTTGACGCTGCCGGCCGACCTCAAGCCCGGCGAATGGCGCTGGCTGTCGGCGGCCGATCTGCAAAAATTGGGCTATTCGAAATGACCCTGACCGAAATGCGCTATATCGTGGCCCTGGCCCGCGAGCGGCATTTCGGCAAGGCGGCCGAGGCCTGTCACGTCAGCCAGCCGACGCTGTCGGTGGCGCTGAAGAAGGTCGAAGGCCAGATCGGCACGCCGCTGTTCGAGCGCGGAACCAACGATGTCCGCATCACCCCGCTCGGCGAGCGCATCGTCGATCAGGCCCGGCGGGTGCTCGAAGAGGCGGTCAAGCTCGAAGAAATCGCCGAAGCGACCGGCGACCCGATGAGCGGCCAGTTGCGCGTCGGCATCATCTACACCATCGCGCCCTACCTGCTGCCGCAACTGATCCCGGCCCTCAACCGCGAGGCGCCGAAAATGCCGCTCTTCCTCAAGGAAGATTTCACTGGCAACCTGATTCCCGCCCTGAAGGCCGGCGAACTCGACGTCATCGTCATTGCGCTGCCCTTCGCCGAACCCGGGCTGGTCGCCCAGCCGGTCTACGACGAGCCGTTCCGCATCGTCGTCCCGGCCAGTCATCCGTGGGCTGCCCGCGGCGACGTCAATGGCGACGAGCTGGACGGCCAGAACCTGTTGCTGCTCGGCCAAGGCAACTGCTTCCGCGACCAGGTGCTCGAATCCTGTCCCCGCCTGAATGCCCCCGATGCGCTGGAGCACTCGCTCGAAGGCAGTTCACTGGAAACCATCCGCTACATGGTCGCCAGCGGCGCCGGCGTCGCCGTGATGCCGAGCACGGCGGCCGATCCGTTGATGGCCAAGGAACCGCTGGTCAAGGTGCTCCCGTTTGCCGGCACGCAGCCCAAGCGTACCGTCGGCCTGGTCTGGCGGATCACCTTCCCTCGCCCGCAGGCCATCGACGCCGTGCGGGCTGCGCTGCTCTCCTGCCAGTTGCCGGGAGCGGCGGCGACCCGCTGAGGTTTCACGTGGAACGCTGCCGGCGGAGGTATTGAAAATCCCGTACCCACTAAGCAAAAAGCCGGGAAACCCCGGCTTTTTGCTTAGTGGTAGGCCGTCCTGGACGACAACTTGGCTGCCAACACGCAAGCCAGGGTGAAAATGACCACTGCAAAACCAATGCCCAGGTAGGAAAGTTCGTCCATCGTCGCCTCAATGAAGGTAGGTTGAAAATTTTGAGACGAGGTAGACAGCGCTCCCGGTGAAAGTTCCGGGGCTGGAAATTTTTTTTGCGCAGTGCAGCAATCGGGTTGGAGGGGCAAAAGAAAACCCCCGGCATTGATCCGGGGGCTTCGGGTTCCTTCACCAGCCGTTGCTTATTTTTCGGCTTCAGCCTTCTTCTTGGCCGGCGCCTTGGGCTTGGCCACCTTTTTCTCGAATTCGAAGCCGACCTTGCCGTCCTGGGCGACCAGATAGGCCGAGAACTTGCGGCGCGTGCGGTTGGAGACGAATTCCTTGAGCAGGTCGGTCTTGCCGTCGGCCAGCAGTTTCTTCATCTGAACGGTGTCGATTGGCTGCTGCAGGATGATCTTGCCCGAGCGGAAATCGCAGGCTTTGGCCGGGCCGACCGATTTTTCGCAGACGTAGGAGGTGCCGTGCTCGTAGACACCGGCCGAACACTTCGGGCATTTGCCCAGGCTGGCCTGATCCGAGAAATCGACTGGCTCGGCATCGGCGGCATCGGCCTTGTCCTGGCCGAAGTCGAACTCGGGCTGCAGTTCGTCGTTGAGCCGGATCGCCGCGGCGAAGGTGCGGCCCATCTTGTTGCGGAAGCCGGTCAGCGGGCCGACCTGTCTCTCGGTCAGCAGGGTCTCGATCTCGGCCGGTTCGTACTGGCGGCCGGCGACGATCTTCCACAGCGCGTAGTCGCAGCCGCCGCACTGGAATTTCTTGTAGGTCTCGCGGATCTGGCCGCCGCATTTCGGGCAGGGGGCGATCAGCACGCCGAAGTCGCCGGGGATGGTATCGGCCTCGTATTGCTTGGCGCGTTCGACCATGTGGCGAGTCATCTCGGCGATTTCGCGCATGAATTCCTCGCGCGTGAATTCGCCTTTCTCGATGCGGCCGAGCTTCCATTCCCAGTCGCCGGTTAGTTCCGGCTGGGTCAGTTCGTTGATGCCGAGGCCGTTGAGCAGCGTCATCAGCGTGAAGGCCTTGGCGGTCGGGATCAGTTCGCGGCCTTCGCGGTGCATGTACTGTTCGCCGATCAGGTTTTCGATGATCTGGGCGCGCGTCGCCGGGGTGCCGAGGCCGCGGCCGGCCATCGCTGCCTTCAGTTCCTCGTCGTCGACCATCTTGCCGGCGCCTTCCATGGCGGAGAGCAGGGTGGCTTCCGAGTAGCGCGGCGGCGGCCGGGTTTCGTTGGCCTTGACGGTGACTTCGTCGGTCTTGACCTTTTCCTTGGCGTCGACCGCGACCAGGTTGCCTTCGTCGCCGTCCTGGCCTTCCTTGCCGTAGACGGCCAGCCAGCCCGGATTGACCAGCACCTTGCCCTCGGTCTTGAAGGGCTGGCCTTCGACGCGGGTGATGCGGGTGGTCACCAGGTATTCGGCGGCTGGGAAGAAAACGGACAGGAAGCGGCGGACGACGAAGTCGTAGAGCTTCTGTTCGAGTTCGTTGAGGTGCTTGGGCGCCTGCGGCGTCGGGATGATGGCGAAGTGATCGCTGATCTTGGCGTTGTTGAAGATGCGCTTGTTCGGCAGCACCCAGTTGCGGGCCAGGATCTGGTGGGCGAACGGCGAATAGCGAGCGAGCAGCACTTCGTCGTGGCCCTTGCCGGCGCCCTGGCCGGTCAGGACGCTGAGCGTTTCCTTGACCGTCGGCAGGTAATCCTCCGGCAGGCAGCGCGAGTCGGTTCGCGGATAGGTCAGGACCTTGTGCTTTTCGTAGAGCGCCTGGGCGAGCGACAGCGTGGTTTTGGCCGAGAAACCGAAGCGAGCGTTCGCTTCGCGCTGCAGCGTTGTCAAATCGAACAGGGCCGGCGACAGACGGGTCTCGGGCTTGGCTTCCTCGCTGACTTCGCCGGGCTTGCCCAGCGTCGCGGCACGGATCGCCTCGGCCCGGGCGACTTCCCACAGGCGGTCGGCGCGGGCGTGTTCGTCGTCTTCCTTGCCCTTGTAGGCTTCGTCGAACCACTTGCCCTTGTAGGAGCCGGCCTTGGCCGAGAATTCGGCTTCGACTTCCCAGTAGGCGCGGGCCTTGAACTCGCGGATTTTGCGTTCGCGCTCGACGACAATGGCCAGCGTCGGCGTCTGGACGCGGCCGACGGTGGTCAGGTGGAAGCCGCCGGTCTTCGAATTGAAGGCGGTCATCGCCCGGGTGCCGTTGATGCCGACCAGCCAGTCGGACTCGGAGCGGCAGACGGCGGCGTCGCCGAGGCCGTCCATCTCGCGGCCCGGGCGCAGGCGGGCGAAGCCGTCGCGGATGGCACCCTGGGTCATCGACTGCAGCCACAGGCGTTGGACCGGCTTGCCGGACTTGGCGTTCTGGGCGATATAGTTGAAGATCAGCTCGCCCTCGCGCCCCGCGTCACAGGCGTTGATCAGGCCGGTGACATCCTTGCGCTTGATCAGCTTGTTGAGCACCTTGAGGCGCGACTCGGTCTTCTCGATTGGCTTCAGCGCAAAATGCGGCGGAATGACCGGCAGGTGGCGAAGGACCATTTGCCGCGCTTGACTTCAAATTCTTCCGGACACGCCAGTTCGAGCAGATGACCGACGGCCGAGGAGAGCACGAATTCTTCGCTTTCGAAGTAGTCGTCGTGTTTGGTGAAAC
>CAIXSK010000300.1 GCA_903922075.1 uncultured beta proteobacterium
GACGAGGCAATTCCCGACCGCGCCACTTTCAGCCAATGGCTGGCCCACGCCTTCCTGCTCCACAGCCTGCTCGGCTTCGACTCACTGTCGGCTGGCGTCTGGTACATCGCCATCGATTTCCAGCTCTTCGCGCTGATGGCTCTGCTGCTCTGGGCCGGCCGGGCCCACCTGGTTGCGCCGGCGCTGGTGCTGATCGTCGCCGCCGCCTCGCTGTTCTGGTTCAACCTTGACGCCAGCTGGGACAACTGGGCGATCTATTTCTTCGGTTCCTACGGCCTTGGCGCTGCCGCCTGGTGGGCTGCCGACCGCCGGCAACCGGCATTCTGGCTGGGCGCCATCGCCACCGTCGCAGTGGCCGCGCTGGTCCTCGATTTCCGGCTGCGCATCGGGCTTGCTCTGGGCATTGCGCTACTACTCGGCTTCGGGCGCCGCACCGGCTTCCTGGAAAGCTGGCCGGATGCCAGGCCACTGGCCTTTCTCGGCCAGATTTCGTATTCCATCTTCCTGGTGCACTTCCCTATCCTGTTACTGGCCAACAGCCTTTATTTCCAGCTGGAACTGTCCTCGCCCGATTCAGTCGTGCTTGGCCTCGCCCTGGTGCTGACCGTCAGCATTGCCACCGCCACCGTCTTCTACCGCTGGATCGAAAGCCCGGAAGCCAGCCGCCGCATCACCGCGGCTCTCCGCTGGCTATTCGGCAAAGCGCTGGAGCTTGCCCGCAAGCTGCCGCTCGTCGGCCCCCTGCTACCCGACCGCGCCTAATCGGCCAGTTCGGCCCGATCCCGGAAAAACGCCAGCGCTTCCGGATTGGCCAGCGCCTCGATGTTTTTCACCGGCCGCTGATGGACGACGTTGCGGACAGCCAGTTCGACGATCTTGCCCGACTTGGTGCGCGGGATGTCGGCTACCTGGACGACCTTGGCCGGGACATGGCGGGGCGTGGTGTGGGTGCGGATCTGCTGCCTGATCCGTTCGATCAGTGCGCTATTCAGCGCCAGCCCCTCGCGCAGCTTGACGAAGAGAACGACGCGCACATCGTCGTGACGCCCCGGCGGCCAGTCCTGACCGATGACCAGCGACTCGAGGATTTCCGGCAATTGCTCGACCTGGCGGTAGATCTCCGCCGTGCCAATGCGCACGCCGCCCGGATTGAGCGTCGCGTCGGAACGGCCGTAGATGATCATGCCGTCGTGCGCGGTCAGTTCCGAGAAATCGCCGTGGCACCAGACCTTGGGAAAGCGTTCGAAATAGGCGGCGCGGTACTTGCTGCCATCCGGGTCGTTCCAGAAGCCGACCGGCATGGCCGGAAATGGCCGGGTGCAAACGAGCTCGCCCTTCTCCCCGCGCACCGGCCGCCCTTCTTCGTCGAAGACATCGACCGCCATGCCCAGCCCGCGACACTGGATTTCGCCGCGCCAGACCGGTAGCACCGGGTTGCCGAGCACAAAACAGGAAACGATGTCGGTGCCGCCGGAAATCGAGGCCAACAGGATGTCCGCCTTGACCTCGCGATAGACCCAGTCGAAGCCTTCCGGCGACAGCGGGCTGCCGGTCGAGAACATGGCGCGCAGGGCGGACAGATCATGCGTGCTGCCCGGCCGCAGACCGAGCTTGGCCGCCGCGTCGATGAACTTGGCCGAGGTGCCGAAGTGAGTCATCCCTTCGGCCGCCGCGTAGTCGAACAGCACCTTGCCGTGGCCGGCAAACGGCGAGCCGTCGTAGAGCAGCAGGGTCGCCCCGCTGGCCAGCCCGGAAACCAGCCAGTTCCACATCATCCAGCCGCAGGTCGTGAAATAGAACAGCCGGTCGCCGGGGCGCACGTCGCTGTGTAGCTGGTGCTCCTTCAGGTGCTGCAGCAACACGCCGCCATGGCCGTGAACGATGCACTTCGGCACGCCGGTTGTGCCGCTGGAAAACATGATGAACAAGGGGTGATCGAAAGCGACTTTTTTGAAAATCACCTCTTTTTTGCCATCGACCGTAGCATTTGCGCCCCACGGTACCGCGTTGGCGATTTCTCGCAAATCCGGCGCTGCTTCCAGATAAGGCACGACCACCGTCCTGACCAAAGACGGTATCCGGGCGACCACTTCGGCGTTCTTGGCCAGGCAATCGACCGGCTTGCCGTTGTACCAGTAGCCATCGACGCAGACCAGCACCTTCGGCTCGATCTGCCCAAAGCGATCGAGCACGCCCTGCACGCCGAAATCCGGTGAGGCGGAAGACCAGATGGCACCGAGCGCCGCCGTGGCCAGCATGGCGACCAGCGTTTCCGGCAGATTGGGCAAGTAGCCCGCCACCCGATCGCCCTCGCCGACACCGGCCTCGACCAGCACTTGCTGGAAGCGGGCAACCTCGGCGTAAAGCTCGGCTCGGGTCAGGCGCCGCCGGATCTTGTCCTCGCCCCAAAAAACCAGCGCCTCTCCTGCATCGCGATGTTTCAACAGGTTTTCTGCGTAATTCAGCCGCGCCTCGGGGAACCAGCGGGCACCGGGCATTTTTTCCTGATCAAGAACGATCTGTGAACCGCTTTCGCCAAGCACCCCACAAAAGTTCCAGAGCATCGGCCAGAAGACCTCGGACTGCTCGATTGACCACTGCCACAGATCGGCATAGCCCCCCCGCCCGGCCGCCTGCATAAACATCGCCATGCGCGTTTCACCGACGGCATTTGGATTGGGGCGCCAGAGCGGCAGAATTTCGATGCATCCGGTCATGATTCCTCCACGATGAACAGGCTGACAGCTCCCACGCCAAGCGGCATTAAATCCGGATCATACATCGTGAAATATTTAACGAATCGCCCAGCCGAATAGCCAAAATGCATCAAAAATTCAGCTAGAATTTAAGGATTAGACAATATTAGAGCTACAAACGGGAGGAATCATGGCCACATTTACGGGCATCACCAACACGGACGTTTTCGATCCGGGATTCGAGTTTTCCGATTTCTCGAGCAGCATGGTTTCGGCCGGAAACACGCTAGCCAACCTATGGCTCAGCGAACCATACGACATGGTAGTGAACAACAACTACTTTTACGCCTACTGGTATGACGGTTCCCAACTGACCGGAACCGCCACCTACTCTCACTCTACGGTAACCATTACTGAATTCGAGTTGGCCCTCAGTTCCGGCGTTTCGGCCGGATTCATTGGAAAATTAGCCGTCAATGTAAATACCGGCGCGATTAGCTCATCGTCAGCCAAGGAATACTGGGTAGAAACCCCTGATGGCTACAGCCTCGACTACCGTGGCTCTCTAAAATTCAATCTGGACACCGGTACGATCAGCGGCAAGGTCAAGGATATCTACCTGGTCGCCGAAAACGACGACACGGTGCAAACAGACGATGCCTACTACATCCGTCTCTCCGGCTCCGTAAACCTGGACGCCAACGAAGATATGAGTGGCGGCACGGTCAAGTCCATTGAATGGGGCACTCTTGTATTCGACGCCAACGGCGACCCAATCTTCCCGACCAACCCGACCAAGATCAGCGGTCTTAAGATCGGCGCTACGACCGTCCAGTCTACGCTTCAAAGCAGCGGTTTCGATGGCCTGATGGCCCTCGCCTACAGCGGCAACGACACGGTCACCGGCACAGAGGGCGAAGACTACCTCAACGCCGGCGCCGGCAAAGACAAAGTCTATGCTCTCGCTGGCGACGACACGGTCCTCGGAGGCACCGGCAACGACACCATCGAAGGCGGTGCTGGAGCGGATGCCATCAAGGGCGGGACGGGCAACGACAAGCTTTATGGCCACAGTGCCGCAACCCTGGAAAGCAACGACGATGGCGACGACACCATCAGCGGCTGGGATGGAGCCGACAAGATTTACGGTGGCGCCGGCAACGACAGCATCAGCGGTGGCGCCGGGAGCGACAAGCTCTATGGTGGCAGCGGCGATGACGCTATTGGCGGTGACATCAATCCCGCCAACCTGGAAGAACTCGGTCTGACCGTGGATAGTCCGGAATACACCGGCTACGGTAACGACAAACTCTATGGCGGCGCCGGCAACGACACCATGAATGGTGGCGGTGGCAACGATCAGCTGTTTGGCGAGGATGGCGATGACAGCCTTTACGGTGATCGCGCCACCGATCCGGCACCCTATGCCGGCAACGACAAGCTCGACGGCGGCGCCGGCAACGATCGGATTTTCGGCGGCGCCGGCAACGACAATCTGATCGGCGGCGTCGGCAACGATCTGCTGGCCGGCGGCTTGGGCAACGACGCTCTCACCGGTGGTGCCGGGAACGACTACTTCGTTTTCAATGAAGGCAGCTTCGCCGCCATCGGCAATGACAAGATCAAGGATTTCATCAGCGGCTCCGACAAGTTGTGGTTCGACACCGACGTCTACACGGCCCTGACCGGCATGAGCGCCGACAATTTCACGATCGCTGCAACTGGCGACGCCGACGATGTGCTGATCTACACCGGCGGCAAGCTGTACTATGACGCTGACGCCAACGGTGCCGAAGCGGCAATCCTGGTCGCCAACGCCAAAGGCCTGCAATTCAGTGACCTGGCCTTTGGCAGCGACACCAGCGAAATCAGCTTGATCTAAGTCGGCGTTCCAAAGTACCGTCCGACCAATACAATAGGACGCTGCTGGATGGAAGGCTGCCAACTGGCAGCCTTCTTTTTATCCACTCTCCTCATTGGCTTCGATGCACGCCTTTTTCCTCCGCTTCAAGAAATTTTTCGTCAATGCTGCGCTGTTCAGCATTTTCATCAATTTGGCGCTGCTCGCCCCTTCGCTGTACATGCTCCAGGTATTTGACCGGGTACTGACCAGCCGCAGCAAGGAAACCCTGATCATGCTGACGCTGGTCTCGGTCGTCGCCCTGCTGATGATGCTGGCGCTCGATTTCCTGCGCACCTTGCTGCTTGCCAAAGCAGGGACGGCACTGGACCGGATGCTCGGCGAAAAGGTGCTTTCCGCTCTGGTCGAACGCGGTTCGCAAATCAATCGCAGCGACGAAATCCACGGTCTGCGCGATGTCGCCATCCTCCGGGGTTTTCTTGGCGGCAACAGCATCATCGCCTTGTTCGATCTGCCCTGGATGCTGTTCTACATCGGGCTGATCTTCCTGTTTCATCCCCTGCTTGGCGCGGTGGCCATCCTCGGTGGCACGATTCTTTTCGTCATCGCCTGGAGCAATGAATACTTCAACCGCGCCAGCATCGAGAAAAGCCAGCTCGCCGCCCGCAAAGCCTCCCACTACATCGACCAAGGCGTGGCCAATGTCGATGCCATCAACGCGATGGGCATGACGCCAGGCTTCGTTGGCAAGTGGAAGCGGATGAACGAGGAAGTACTCGCCGGCACCCTGGCGACGACGGAAAGAATGGGTGGGATCAGCAGCGTTTCAAGATTCGTTCGCCAAACCATCCAGATCGCCATGATGGGAACCGGCGCCTATCTGGTCATCGACCAGCAGGTCAGCGCCGGCATCATGATTGCAACCACCATCATTCTCGGCCGTGCGCTGGCGCCGATCGAGAGCCTGATCGCCAACTGGAACAATTTCGTCCAGGCCCGCCTGGCCTTTGGGCGCCTGAGCCCCCTGTTCGGCCCGGAACGCCCGCGGGAGTCAACCAAACTACCTCCTCCGCAGGGTCGCTTGACCGTTGAAAACGTCATGCTGGCCAGCAAGAGCATCGACCGTCCGATCATCCGCCATGCCTCGTTCGAGTTGCAAGCGGGCGACGCCTTGGGCGTCATCGGCCCGAGTGCCTCCGGAAAATCGAGCCTGGCCCGCCTGATTATTGGCATCTGGCAACCGAGTGCCGGCGTCGTTCGGCTGGACGGCGCAGATATCGGACGTACCGAACGCACCGAAATCGGACCATTCATCGGCTACCTCCCACAGGGCGTCGAACTGTTCCCAGGTACGGTGGCCGAAAATATCGCCCGCATGGGCGAGGCAAACCCGGAAGCGGTCGTCAAGGCGGCCATGTCAGCCAGGGTACACGAACTGATCCTGCGCCTGCCCAACGGCTACGATACAGTCATCGGCCCGGGCGGCCATATCCTGTCGGGCGGACAGATGCAACGCATTGGTCTGGCACGGGCACTATACGGCAATCCAAAGCTGCTCGTCCTCGACGAACCGAACTCAAACCTCGACGCCGAGGGCGAAGCCAACCTGTTACTGACGCTGCAGGAACTACATCAGGCAAAGACTACCGTCGTCCTGGTCACGCACAAGCCAGCCGTATTGAAACAAATGGATAAGTTGCTGGTGATGCGGGAAGGTCGCATGGAACTGTTCGGCCCCTGCGAAGAGGTACTGCTCAAACTCCGGGAAGCCATGGCTCAAAACCATGAACAACTCGCCAAAGGCTGAAACCCATGCACATTGACATCGGATTCAACCGCATCGTCCGCCTCGGCCAACTGGTCATTCTGCTCGCCTTCGGCAGCGCGGCTGCCTGGCTCGCACTTGCCCCACTACACGGGGCGGTGGTGGCCCACGGGCTGGTCAAGGTCGAAAACTACCGGCAAACGGTCCAGCACAACGAGGGGGGCATTGTCAGGAAGATCCTCGTGCGCGAAGGGGAACACGTAAGCCGGGGTCAAGCCTTGATCGAACTCGAGGACAGTCAGGCCGCTGCCGCCTATGGGGTCCTGCGCAGCGCCCTGGATGCCGAACTAGCGAGAAAATCACGCCTCGAATCTGAAGCGATTTTGAGTCCGAAAATCACTTTTTCCAAGGAACTGACCAACCGGGCAGATTCGCCGGTCGTCACCGAAATGATCGAACGTGAACAACGTCTGTTTCAGGCCAGGGCTGAAACCCTGAAGGGGCAGATAAAATCCCTGGAAAAGCAGATTTCCCAGATCGACAAGGAATTCGACGCGCTCTCCAGCCAGATGAATGCCGAACGTGGCTCCGAAGAACTAGCCCGGGAAGAACTGGAGTCCTACCGCGTCTTGCGCGACAAAAATTTCATTTCGACGCCTCGTCTACTCGAACAGAAGAGGAAAGTACTCGATTATCAGTCTCGCAGTGAAGAAAGGCGTGCTGACGTTGCCCGCACCTTGCGTCTCAAGGAAGAGCTGAATCTCAAAATCATCAGCCTGCGCAGCGACTATTCACGCGGTGCCGCCCAGGAACTGAAGGAGGCCACCAACCGCATCGTCGAACTCTCCGATCGTTTGCGGCCGGCCGAAGACATGCTAAAGCGCAGCGTCATTGCGGCCCCGGTTTCGGGATCAGTGCTGGCCCTGAAGACCAACACGCCAGGTGCCTCAATCGCCCCTCGCGAGAACCTCCTGGAAATTGTCCCCGACAACACTACGTTGCTGGTCGAAGCTCAAGTCGGCATCGACTCGATCAAGGAATTGCATCTTGGACAAACTGCCGACATCCGTTTCTCAGCGCTTCCTTACCGAACAACACCGCTTGTCTTGGGGAACGTGAAGTACATCGCAGCAGACATCCAGTTAACCAAAGAAGGGCAACCCTATTATCTGGTTCAGATTCTGCCCACTCCGGAATCCCTTCAGGCATCGCAGATTCCTCAACTTCAACCGGGCATGGCCGCTGAAGTCTTCATCCAGACCCAGCCACGTACTGCTCTTGAATATTTCCTGAAGCCTGTCACCGACACGTTAGCTAGATCCTTCCGCGAGAGATAACGGCCTTCGTGACAATCAATTGGAATACCGCTCAGCGCGGATGAGCGGTACTTTACAAGCGATGACATTGCGGTAGTATTGAAATTTCTGCTAATTCTGGAGCAAATGGCTATGGCGACCCATTTTTATTTCAATGGTCACACCTATGAAATCGAACCCGCCAAACTGACCTGGGCTGATGCTGACGCCAATGCCACCGCCCTTACTTGGGACGACGATGGCGCCTTCGGAAACACCGTGACTTCGTACCTTGTCAATATTGGCTCGGCAGCGGAAAGCACCGCCATCCTGAAAAACCTCAAAGCATCGGTCATCAAAGGCTCGACCATCGCCGACGATGGCGGCGGTTTGGATCATCTGTGGATCGGTACAACCGACAGCGGAATCAACCTGAGCGGGCAAATAAATGCTTTGACCGGAAGCGACCTGCTGTTATCCATCATCGAGTGGGATGGTCTGATCGGCACCGCGGCAAGCGAAAAACTGACAGGCACCAGCGGTAGCGACATTATCGATGGCAATGCCGGCAACGATATTATCAAGGCCGGACAGGGTGACGATATCGTCTACATGGGCGATGGCAACGACCGTGTCACTTTGGGCAACGGCAACAACAGCCTTTATGGCGAAACGACCAATGTCGACTCCGACGATGGCGACGATAAAGTAAGCGCTGGCAGAGGCGACAATTTCATTGCGCCAGGCACGGGCAACGATACTGTAAAAACCGGCAACGGCAACAATACCGTCATCGGCGGCTCGGGCAATGACAAGATAACCACCGGATCCGGAAGCGATATTATCGACGCCGATGGATATTACGTCGACGACGGCGAAGGCGGCGATGGTAACGATACCATTTCAACCGGTGCTGGGAACGACACCATTTATCTCGGGAATGGTTTTGATACCGTTCGCGGAGGAACAGGCAACGATACTTTTTGGTTCATCGCAATTGAGGATGGGAGTTCCCTGCCTGCATCTAGCAGCAATAGTAGCTCGTCGAATGGCGGCCTTAACTTCAATGTAGGCGCAGCAAGTACATCGACCTCCACAGGAAGCACATCATCTGCTGCTGGTGCCAGTTCTAGCTCTGGCAGCACGTCCACGGTCACCACCATCAAGGATTTTAATGCCGGAACACTCGGTAGCATGGTAGACCAGCTGGTCCTGGATTCCGCGGTATTCGAGGCACTATCGACCACCGCGCTGCCGGGTGGCCTGACAACGACCAATTTGCTGATTGCTAAAGGGGTAACCGGCCCCAGCGCCAACGAAACAGGTGTCGACGATTATCTAATCTTCAATACTGCGACAGGTGCCCTCTACTACGACCCCGATGGCAATGCAACAGAGGAAGAAACTGTGCTGATTGCCGTACTCAAGGGGAAGCTGTCGGGTTTCGGCATCGAAGACATCAGCATCGTCGACCTCTGAACCGGAGAAAATGCTCAGAGCGGCCTGAATCCCAGCCGCTTGAGCAGTTCGCCGGTCTCGCAGACCGGCAGCCCCATGACGCCACTGTAACTTCCGGCGAGATGTTCGACAAAAAGACCGGCGCGACCCTGGATGCCGTAGGCGCCTGCCTTGTCCATCGGCTCGCCACTCATCACGTAATGGCGGATTTCTTCGTCGTCGATTTGGCGAAAGCGCACTTCGCTGGTCGACAGCAGGTATTCGGTATGCCCGAGGTGATTGACCGCGACGCCGGTCAGCACACGGTGCGTCTGGCCCGAGAGGCGGCGCAGGATGGCTGCGGCATCGGCCATGTCGGCGGGTTTGCCAATGATCTCGCCATTGAATTCGAGCGTCGTGTCGGCCGAGAGAACCGGGCGCATCGGGAGGCGGCGTTCCTCGACGATTTTCAGGCCGTGAATGGCCTTGGCCCGCGCCACGCGCTCCACGTAATCAGGCGGGGTTTCACCCACCAGCGGGGTTTCATCCGTTTCGCTGTCAGCCCGCATGCCATCTCGGAAAACGACGGTGTCGAAATCGATGCCGATCTGGTGCAGCAACTCACGGCGGCGCGGACTGCGTGAAGCGAGGTAGAGACGCATCATCCCTCCCGGTGATATGGATGGTTTTTCAGCACGCTGACAGCGCGATAGAGCTGTTCGCATAATAGCAGGCGGGCCATGCCATGCGGCAAGGTCAGGCTGGACAAGCGCAGCTTGTCGTCGGCCAGTTGCTTGAATTCCTCATCCAGCCCGTCGGCCCCGCCGATCAGCAGCGCGACGTCGCGACCGTCCTGCATCCAGGCTTCCAGGCGTTTGGCCAGTTTCAACGTGGTCAGGTCGTCACCCTTCTCGTCGAGAACGACAATGCGACTGCCGGGCTGCAGGGCATCGCGGATTCTGCCCTTCTCAGCCGCCAGCAACTGCTCACGGGTCTTCGAGCCGCGAGCCTCCGGTTTAATTTCAGTCACATTGACCGGCAGTTCGCGCGGCATGCGCTTGAGGTACTCGGCACAACCGTCGTTAACCCAGCCGGGCTGACGATGGCCGACGGCGAGTACGGCCAGCTTCATTCTTCCCTGGCCTGCTCCACGGCCTTGCGCCGCTGGGCCGGCGTCGCCTGCCAGAGTTCCTCGAGGTTGTAGTACTGGCGAACCGTCGGCTGCATCACATGGACGACGATGTCGCCGAGATCGACCAGCACCCATTCGCCGCCATCCTCGCCTTCAGTCGAGATAACCTCGGCACCGGCTTCCTTGACCTTTTCCTGTACGTTGGCAGCCAGCGACTTTACCTGGCGGTTGGAATCACCGGTGGCGATGACGATGCGATCGAACATCGAGGTCAGCTTGGTGGTGTTGATGACTTCGATATCCTTGCCCTTGATGTCTTCAAGGGCGGAAACGACGATTTTTTGCAGCTTGCGAATGTCCATCAGGTGCTTTTGTAGAGTTGGTGAAGTTCAATATAGTCGAGAACACTGTCCGGCAGCAAATAGCGGGCCGAGAGGCCGTTGGCCAGCAGCTTGCGGATCTGCGTTGCCGAAATGGCGAGTTGGGTCATGGCAAAGGTGACGATGCCGCCAGACGGTAGGTTCTTCAGCCCCGAAGCGTCGGCCAGCCAACGGTCGACATACTCGGTTGCCAGATCGTGCGGCAAACTGCCGGCCTCGACCGGGAAGCCGGGGCGATGGGAAACAGCAACATGCGCCAGCGAAAAAATATCGCGCCAGCGATGCCACGTGGTGAGCCCGGCAAAGGCATCGGCGCCGACCAGCAAAACCAGCGGCTTCTCGCCACCCAGTTCGCAGCGCAGGCGCTCCAGCGTATGGACGGTATAGCTCGGTGCGGCGGCTTCGACTTCGCTGGCATCGACTGAAAATCGGGCATTTTTTGCCGTCGACCGTAGCACCATCTCCAGGCGCTGCGCCGCAGTCACCTGCGGCTTGCCACGGTGCGGTGGCTGCCCGGCGGGAATCCAGCGCACGCCGCCAAGGCCAAGGTGGGCGACGGCCTCCTCGGCCAGCCGGAGGTGGCCGTAATGGACCGGATCGAAAGTGCCGCCGAACAGGCCGAGGGGTTCAAACAATTTCGGAGATACCGAAAATGTCGCGGTAGCAGACATAGAAGCTGGCGAAGATGCTCGGAGCGACGATCAGGACCATCGGCACGCTGACGACAGCCGTGACCAAATTCGCCGCCCCCGGCGCAATCACCAGCAAAACGCCGAGCAGAACACCGGGCAGAACGCCGGCCACCAGCAACAGTCCGACGCCATAGGTCAGGAAGGATCGCCAGTTCATCCAGCAGGCAACGAAGCTGAAAAACAGCGCCCGACCGAGCGACAGGCGATGCCAGGCGGCAAGCACCGGGGCAAACCAGTAGGCCATCATGACCGGCATCATCAACAGCGTGACGAACAGGGCGGGCAGCAGAAAATCGGCATCCTCGACCGCCGCCCGCTCGGCCCGACTGCTCGACAACATGAATTTCAGCAGATTGCCGCCATCGACCAGGGATGACAATCCGAGTATGCCCAGCGTACAACACAGGTAGAGCGCCCCCAGGGCAAGCAGGGTGCGGGCGTTTTCCTTCAGACTGCCGTAAAGGGTTTGCAGGCCGAGTGGTTGTCCGCGGTCGACATTGCGCGCCGCCTGCATCAGTCCGACCGAGAGTCCCGGAATGGCCAGCGAGGCCGCCAACGCGCCGATCACCGGCAGCACGTTGAGGAAGAGGACGGTGAACCAGTAGGCAACGACCAGCATGCCGAGCATGACCGGGTTGCGCCGAAAAATGGCGAAACCGCCAAGTATCCATTGCCAGCCTGCGGCGGGAGCGAGGGTTTGTGCCCGCATGCTCAGCTACCCATGAAGATGTCGCGGTAGGAAGCGTAAACCGCGCCGGAAACCACCGGCAACAGCAACAGCAGCCC
This sequence comes from uncultured beta proteobacterium, assembly GCA_903922075.1. GTDB lineage: Bacteria > Pseudomonadota > Gammaproteobacteria > Burkholderiales > Rhodocyclaceae > Azonexus. Next base: position 12,045 of record CAIXSK010000300.1, read on the forward strand.
CATGCCGACCGGCAACATGGCGAAAAACAGCGCGACGACCAAGAAGACGCCAAAAATCACCATCGGCAGCAGGTTCTTCGCTCCGGCCGCGAAGCTGGCCTTCATCGCATCGAGCGGCTGCATATCGTGGAAGAACACCAGGGCCGGGGCAAACCAGGTCGCCATGATCACCGGCACCGACAGCACCATGACCAGCAGGCCGGCCAGCATAACGCCGCCGAGGGCAATGCCGACACCGGCCACCTTGCCGGTGACGACACCGCCCAGCACGCCACCGCTGACCAGCAGGAAGGCGATGAAGGCGATGCCGAAAATACCGGCGGCAAAGAATACGCCGACCATGACCAGTTGCCCGGCGTTATGGCGAAAGCCGGCGAAGAGATCGGCGATTTCGGGATCTTCACCCTCGCCGCTCCGCCGGCAGAGCCTGATCATCCCGGCGCCAAACAGCGGCACCAGCAAGTGGGCGGCGATCTGGCCGAAAACCGGGACGATGGAGATGGCCATCAGGATGATCAACAACAGCAGCGTACTGCCGATCCACACCCCCGGGTTGACCAGGAACATGGCCCAGCCCTGACGCAGCCAGTCGAAGCAGGCGCCAGGATCGACCTCGCGACTCTCGCCGGAAAAGCGGGTCGGCGCCATCGGAAAAGCAGGAGTTTCGTTCATGCGCGGATGCTAACGGGGGAGCGGCTCGGGAGCAAGGCGAAATCGTGTTAACAGGTGGCGAAAAGCGTCCGGATTCTTGATCGTCACCACGGCCCCGATCCGCGGCCGATGCCGCACTTCCAGACGCAACAGCCAGAAGCGCAATGCCGCCGCGCGGCGCACCGCCAACCAGGCTGCTCGTTCTGCCGCAGTCAACGGGCGAATCGACTCGTAACCGGCGATCAGCTCAGCCAGTTGGGTGGCATCGGTACACCAGTCGTTGGCGGTGACCGCCAGATCGAAGAGCAGGACATCCTCGCCGGCGAAATAGAAGTCAAGCAAGCCGGACAGATGCTTGCCGCACCACAACACGTTGTCGCGGAAAAGATCGGCATGGATGACCCCGCGGGGTAGCGCCAACCAATCCTGGGCGGCCTGAAAGGCCAGTTCATCCTTGAGCAGCACCGCCTCGTCGGGCGACAACAGCGGCATCAGCATCTCGCCCACCTGTTGCCGCCAGGCGCTACCACAGGGGTTGGGCAAGGCATCCGGAATGCCGGCAACCGCCTGATGCAACCTCGCCAAGACCACGCCAACTTCACGACAATGTGCGGCCGACGGCACCTCGACGGCCGAACCCGGCAGGCAGGTCAACAAGGCGGCCGGCTTGCCGGCCAGCGGACGCCAGCGCTGCCCGAGCTGATCGGTCAATGGGCATGGGCACGGCAGGCCGGCTTGGGCCAGGCGCTCCTGGAGGGCGAGATGAAAAGCCAGTTCGGCGGTGTCGTCCAGACGCTCGAACAGCGTCAGCACATAGCGGCCGCTGGACGTCGTCACAAAATAATTGGAGTTCTGCATGCCGGCAGCGATACCGACATGCTCGATCAACTCTCCCAGACCAAGCGACTGGAGCCAGGCGGCGAGTTCATCCCGCCCGACCGTGGTATAGACGGACAAGTCTTACCAGCTATGAATGATCCACATCGGCGGCTTGACCACCGGATGGGTGATATTGGCTTCGATGAACTGGCCATCGCCCTGGTTATCGACCAGATAGTAGGACTTGCCGACCGCCGGCGTCACCTTGATCATGTAGAGTTTGCCGTTGATGCGGTATTCCTCGCGGGTTTCCGTCTCCTTCTTGACGATCGTCACCTGCGGCTCAAGCGCCTCGTCGAAGGCCTCCATGCCCGGCGGTGGAGGCGGCACGGCCGGCAGGGGCTGGAGGTCGCTTTTCTGGGCCCAGGCAGGCAGGGCTGCGAGCAGCAATATGGGTAGAAGGCGGCGCATGGTGGAATCCTCGTTGGCTATACCCTGATTTTACAGGTTGAGCAGCATCTCGTGTTCGTTCGGCAGGGGGCCGAAAGGGCGGGACTCGTAGTGCTTGAAGATGGCCTCGACGACCTTGGCCGGCTCGTCGATCAACTGGATCAGATTCATGTCCTCCTGATCGACCATCTCCTCGGCAACCAGACGGTCCTTGAACCATTCGATCATGCCGCCCCAGAAGGCCGAGCCGACCAGGATCAGCGGAATCTTGCGGCCCTTGCCGGTCTGGATCAACGTCAGCGCCTCCATCAACTCGTCCAGCGTCCCGAAACCGCCGGGCATCACGATATAGGCGCTGGCAAAGCGGACAAACATGTATTTGCGGGCGAAGAAGTGGCGGAAGGTCTGCGAAATATCCTGGTACGGGTTGTTCTTCTGTTCGTGCGGCAACTGGATGTTCAGGCCAACCGACGGCGACTTGCCGAAAAAGGCACCCTTGTTGGCGGCTTCCATGATTCCCGGCCCACCGCCGGAAATGACCGAGAAACCGGAATCGGAGAGCAGGCGGGCAATCTCTTCGGTCAACATGTAATACGGCGACTCCGGGCGGACGCGGGCGCTGCCGAAGATGGTCACCGCCGGCTTGATCGCCGCCAGTCGCTCCGTCGCCTCGACGAACTCTGACATAATGCCAAAAATCCGCCAGGACTCGCGGGCCGTCGTACTTTTGAGGATGGCCTCGGTCTCCACCCCAGTCACCAGTTTTTCGCTTTCCGTCACTGCCTATGCCTCTCTTGTTGTTGGTGGACGGTTCGTCCTACCTCTATCGCGCTTTCCACGCCCTGCCCGACCTGCGCAACAAGGCCGGCGAGCCGACGGGCGCCATCTACGGCGTTCTGAACATGCTACGTCGTCTGGAGAGCGACTACAAGGCGGACTACAAGGCCGTCGTCTTCGACGCCAAGGGCAAGACCTTCCGCGACGACTGGTACCCGGAATACAAGGCCCACCGGCCGCCGATGCCGAATGATCTGGTCCAGCAGATCGAGCCGCTGCACGCGGCGATCAAGGCCGCCGGCTGGCCGCTGCTGATGGTCGACGGCGTCGAGGCCGACGACGTGATCGGCACGCTGGCGACCAATGCTACGGTCGAAGGCATAAATACCCTGATTTCCACCGGCGACAAGGACCTGACCCAGCTGGTCAACGACCATGTCCGCTGGTACAACACGATGAGCAACGAGCTGCTCAACGCGGCTGGCGTCGAAGCCAAGTTTGGCGTCCCGCCTGCGCAAATCGTCGATTACCTGGCGCTGGTCGGCGACACCGTCGACGGCGTACCGGGCGTTGCCAAGTGCGGCCCGAAGACGGCGCTGAAATGGCTGGCGCAATACGGCTCGCTCGATGCCATCGTCGCCCATGCCGACGAAATCGGCGGCGTGGTCGGCCAGA
>CAIXSK010000301.1 GCA_903922075.1 uncultured beta proteobacterium
ACGATGCGGCGATGGGTGAGATCCGGCGACTGGTCCTGGGCGATGGCGACCCGCGTCTGGTCGTCTGAGTTGTCGGTGAAGGTGGCGCTGATCACGGCACGCAGCGGCACGCCGTCCGGCCGGAACAGCTTGTAGGCGATGGAGGCGCTCTTCAGCACGCAGCGCTTGACCTGCAGCGTGCCCCAGACGACCTTCAGGTAATTGGGCCGGTGGATGTCGCCGTTGTAGCCGGTCACCGTCTGGAATTTCTCGACCTCGGCCTGGACGTCGGCCGGCTGGCCGTTGGCGCCGGTGCCGTCGATGAAGAAGGTCAGCGTCAGGTCGCCCGGCTTGATCTTCTTGAACTCCATGCGGCTGTTGGTCGTGCCCGACCCCTGCGCGGCGTCGTACTCGACCTCGTAGCCCAGCGTGATCTCGGCCGGATTGACGTAGGCGGCGAACTCCTGCGCCGCGGCGCCGCTGTAGTCCGGCGTCGTGAACGCCTGAATGCGCAGCTTTTCGAGCCGGCCGCTAGCTGCCGGGATCATTTCAGGGCTCCTCCCGGTCGCGCAGGATTTCCAGCACGCGGGCGACGCATTCCTCGACCAGCGCCTGTTTTTCCTCGCCGGCCGGGGCAGCCGCCGCCGCGCCGCTGGCACCGCCGGCTTCGGCGTTGCCGACTTCGACGGAGATCACCACTTCATCGACGATGATGGGCATGTTCGTTCCTCAGGACTTGTCGACGGTGAAATACTGGTAGGCCAGTTGCAGCGATTCGACGGCCACCGCGTTGTTGCTGGCATTGAGGTCGGCGACCGACCACTTGGTCGGCCAGGCGCCGACAACGTGCCAGGTCATCAGCGGTTCGTGGGCGTCGTTGAGCAGCTTGATGTCGACACTGCGCGGCTCGATCCGGTAATCGACGATGCACTGTTTGGCCCAGTCCCACACCGCCGAACTCTTCAGCAGCCCGCGCTTGAGCACCAGTTCCGGGTACTTGGCCCGGGTCGGGTACTTCTGCACGAAGCGGTTCTCGCCGCCCTCGATGACTTCCTCGCTGCCCATCTCGACCGTCAGCCCGCCAACCTCGGTGAAGCGCGTGTCGGCGCTGTCGGCCAGGCCGATGAACTCGACCAGGAAGTGGAAACCGACCGGCGGATAGTATTGGGCCATGAGCGCTTAATCGTTCTGCACTTCCAAACCTTCGTGCGCCAGTTCGATGGCTTCGATCGCCACCTCGTTGCCGGCGGCCTTCAATTGCGGCCCCTCGACCTTGACCGGGAAGGCGTTGTGCGCCTTCCAGACCATCACCGGCTCGTGCCTCTCGTTGAGCAGGCTGATCACCAGGTCGCGGCGCTCGACGGTGTTGAGCTTGATCGTCGACAGCCATTTGAAGAAGTCGTTGTCGCTCTTGATCACGCCGCGCTTCAGCGTGATGTTGCTGAACTTGCGCAGGCCGGGCATCTTGATGGACGAGTACTCGGGGAAGGAGCCGTCTCGGTATTCGATGACCTGGTTTTCCTGGGTCAGGCCGGTGACTTCCGAAAAGCCGAGGCGCGTGCCGCCCCACTGAACGGTGAAGTGGAAGGAAGGCAAGGGATATTGTTGCGGCATGATGGGTTTCCTCTCGCGTTAGGGGGAGATCAGCTGGTCTGCAGCTTGTGGGAGAACTTCAGGATGATGAATTCGGCCGGCCGGACGACGGCCATGCCGATCTCGACGTTCATCCGCC
>CAIXSK010000302.1 GCA_903922075.1 uncultured beta proteobacterium
AATCGCGGCAATACCTACCTGAGTGGCCACCCGTACAGTGCGCTGCAGGGCATCAATCAGTAACAGTCCACCGAGTCCTCTGCCCTGGGCTCGCGCATCCACGCCCAGGCGCCCTATTAGCACGATGGGAATTTTCCGCGGCAGCGCTTTGGCAACGGTCGCCGGCAAGTTCGCCGTCTGCGCCTCGCCGACGGTCAGGCTGTAAAACCCGAGGACGGCTCTGGAGTCTTCCGGGTTCTCGGCAACGTAAGTACGGGAAATGCCCTTGCTGAGATGCTGTTTGGCAATGCGATGAAACCACTTGTCCAGCGCAGAATTGCCGCAGGAAAAAGTCTCAGTGTCGTGATGACTTTGGAGCGGGAGAATCTTCATTAAAGACTACCTTTTCGTAGCGCTGGGCAGCCCGCAGCAAGGCTTCGTTCGGGGCTGGCGGATTGTCCAGCAAATCAGCGATGAAGGCAGCATCACGACGCGACAGGTTAATCCGCGTGAAGGCATCAATAATCGTTCGCGCCTTTTCCGTGGCGGCCTGGACGACGAACTGATTAATGGTGACACCCACCAGCGCGGCAGCCTCCTCCAACTCGTCTACGACCAGTTGAGGGGCTCTTGCCGTGATGCGTCCTCGTTCTTCTGTTTTGGTTGCCATGTCATGTTCTCTTGGTCGGTGTCTTGGTCGGTGTCTTGGTCGGTGTCTTCGGAGTTAGCACTCTATCGACCAAGTAACGCTGTCAGTATATATCATGGTGCCAAATTGCCACCACAAACCTTAGTCCCATGGAAAAGCGAAAAGTTGCGATTTGAAGTCGCCACGGTCTGAAACGCCGTCTTTACCGCGCTTTCAAGAATGCTACGGTCGGCCGGAAATTTTGCCCAAAATCGAAATTTCGCCGGCCCTCACGGGCGCAGGAAATCCTTGTACATCGCCTCGGCCCAGGCGACGTCTTCGCCGGCCGGGTTGGGGTCGCGGGTTTGTTTGACGGTTTGCAGCAGGAAGCCGTCGCCGCGCAGGCGGTAGCTGGTTTCGATGCGGGTGTTTTCGAGCGGGTCGACACTGCTCGTGACGTGGCAGACGCTTTCCGGCAGCACGGGCGGGTAGGCGGTGCCGGTGGCTTGTTCGGCGATCTGGCGGGCGACTGAAAAGCCCATGCGGTGGGCGACCTGGCCGGTTTTCGGGTAGTAGCCGAACAGCGGCGAGACCAGGCCGGCGGCGTCGCCGATGATGAAGACGCGCGGGTCGGCCGGGCTGCGGAAATCGGCGGCGCCCTGGGCGGCCCAGCCGCTCGGCTGGCCGCCTTCTTCGGGGCGGATCAGCTTGGCTTGCCAAAGCAGGTCGGCAGCCTGTTGCGGTGGGCAGAGCATTGCCTCGTCGAAGCGGATGTCGTCAATCTCGGTGCTGACCGTCCGCCGCGCCGGGTCGATCTGGCGCACCTTGGCGTGGTCGAGGTAGGTGATCTGGTCCTTGAAGCGGTCGAGCAGAATCGAACGGAAGGCCGGCATGATCGGGTTGGGGTCGATGACGACCAGCTTGCCGGAAATCTTCTGCGTCTTCAGCCACCAGGCGATCAGCATCGCCCGCTCGTAGGGGGCCGGCGGGCAGCGGTAGGGGGCGGGCGGGATGGTCATCAGCAGGTCGCCGCGCTTGAAGTTGGCGAGGCGCTGTTTGAGGCCGGCCAAGTCGGCGCCGGCCACCATCGCGCCAGAATGGCGGCGGCGCAGCTCGGCGACGGTGGCCGCATCGTCGACCTGCCAGGCGGCCCAGTTTTCGCGGATGCCGGGCGACAGGACCAGCCAGTCATAGGCCAGTGCTTGGCCGCCGGCCACGACCACGCGCCGCTCGCGGTCGATGGCGGCGACGCTGGCCTGCCGGAACTGGTAGCCGAAGCGCCGGGCCAGCGCGGCGTAGTCGTGGCTTTCGATGGCGACGTCGCCGTGGCCGACCAGCCAGCGGTTACTCAGCGCGAAGGAATGAAAGGCCGGCTGGCGGTCGATCAGCACGACCTCCAGCCCCGGTGCCAGCGCGCGCAAATGACGCGCCGCCGCCAGGCCGCCCCAGCCACCGCCGACGATCACCACGCGTTGCGGCGCGGCGCGGGCGAGGCGGACAAAAGGCAGCAAGCCGGCGCCGGCCAGGAAATGGCGACGGGTGATCATCGCGGGAACCCCGGTTGAACCGCAGAGGCGCAGAGACGCGGAGAAAGCATCGAATTTTCTCGTTTTTCCTCTGCGCCTCTGCGTCTCTGCGGTGTGATTTTCGCCATCATTGGTAACGCAGCGCCTCGATCGGGTCGAGCCGCGCTGCCTTCCTGGCCGGGTACCAGCCGAAGAAGATGCCGACGCCGGCGGCCACGGCGAAGGCGATCAGCGCGGCGCTGCCGGAGATGACGATGACCATGCCTGTGAAGGCGTTGATGGCCAGTGCGATGGCCAGCCCGAGGACCAGGCCGATCAGGCAGCCGGCGAAGGAGATCATCACCGCCTCCAGCAAAAACTGGCTGAGGATGTCCTTCTGGCGGGCGCCGATGGCCATCCGGATGCCGATTTCCCGCGTCCGTTCGGTGACCGAGACGAGCATGATGTTCATGATGCCGATGCCGCCGACGAGCAGCGAGATCGAGGCGATGGCGCCGAGCAGGATGGACATCGTGCGCGTCGTTTCGGCCTCGGATTCGGCCGCCGCTGACAGGTTGCGCATGAAGAAATCGTTGCCCATGCCTTCGCGCAGCCGGTGGCGCTGGCGGAGCAGCGATTCGGTGTCGTTCATGACGCGCGCCATGGCCTCGGCCGATTCGGCCTGGATCATCAGCATCCGCACCGACCCCAGGAAGGGCGTGCCGAAAACCTTGCGCTGGGCGGTGCTCAGCGGAATGATCACGGTGTCGTCCTGGTCGTTGCCGTCGAGGTTCTGGCCCTTGCTGCCGAGCACGCCGATAACGATGAACGGGTTCTGCTGGATGCGCATGGTCTTGCCGACCGGGTCTTCGTCGCCGAACAGGTTTTGCGCCGTGGTCTTGCCGAGCAGCGCGACGCGGGTCGCCGAGCGGACGTCGGAATCGCCGAAGGCAGCGCCGCTGGCGATGGTCCACGCCCGGGCGTCGAGGTATTCCGGCGTTGTGCCGACGACGTTGGCGCTCCAGTTCTGCGAGCCGTAGACCAGCTGCCGGCGGCCCTGGTGGGTCGGCGCGACGTGGACGACGCCATCAAGCTCGGCGATCGCCTCGCCGTCGGCGACAGTCAGCGTCGGCCCGCCGGCCGAGCCGCTGCGCACGCCGGCTGCGGTAAACGACCCGGAGAGGACGATGAACAGGTTGGAGCCCATGGTGCTGATGGTCTGCTGGACGGCGAACTGCGCGCCCTGGCCGATGGCCATCATGATCACCACGGCGCCGACGCCGATCACCATGCCGAGCATGGTCAGCGCCGTGCGCAGGCGGTTGGCGCCCATCGCCAGCCAGGCTTCGCCGAGCATCGGGTGGATCATGGTTGCGCCCCGGTCAGGTGGTCGCCGACGATCTGGCCGTCGAGGAAGCGGACCTGACGCTTGCAGTGCGCCGCGATGTCCGGCTCGTGGGTGACCATGACCACCGTGATGCCCTCGGCGTTGAGCTCGCCGAACAGGCGCATGATTTCCTCGCTGGTGTGGCTGTCGAGGTTGCCGGTCGGTTCGTCGGCGAGGATCAGGCGCGGCTCGTTGACCAGCGCCCGGGCAATCGCCACGCGCTGCTGCTGGCCGCCGGAGATGCGGTTGGGCCGCGACTCGGCGTACTGGCCGAGGCCGACCTTGTCGAGCATGACGCGCGCCCGCGCCTGCCGGGTTTCGCGGTCCACGCCGGCGTAAACCAGCGGCAGCGCGACGTTGTCCTGCAGGCTCATGCGCGGCAGAAGGTTGAAGCCCTGAAAGACGAAGCCGAGCGTCCGGTTGCGCAGCAGGGCCAGCGCGTCCTTGTCCATCTGGGCGACGTTTTCGCCGGCCAGCAGGTAATCGCCGACGGTCGGCGTGTCGAGGCAGCCGAGCAGGTTCATGAAGGTGGACTTGCCGGAACCGGACGGCCCCATGATGGCGATGTATTCGCCGGGCATGATCTGCAGGTCGACCCCCTTCAGCGCCGGGAACAGCCCGGCCGCCGTTTCGTAGGATTTGCCGAGGCCGGAGACCCGGATGACCGGCTCGTTTGCCACCGAATTCATCAGAACATCCGCATGCCGACCGAGGACGGCGGCTTGACGCCGGTGCTGTTCTCGCCGGTGACGACGCGCTCGCCCTCCTTCAGCTCGCCGCCGACAATCTCGGTCATCCGGTTGTCGGTAATGCCGAGCTGGACGCTGACCGGCCTGATCTCGTCGCCGGCCAGCACGTGGACCGTGCCGCTCTGGCCGTCGCGCTTCTTGCCCTTGGCGGGGCCTTTCGGGCCGCTGCCTTCGGCGCCGGCACCCGATCCCGGTGTTGGCACGGATGCTACGGTCGGCCCGTTTTTTTGCCCATTTTCAGATTTTTTCTCAGCCGGATCGGCCGGCTTGAAGCGCAGCGCGGCATTCGGCACCAGCAGCACGCCCTCGCGCTTCTGGACGCCGATATTGACGTAGGCCGTCATGCCCGGCAGCAGCACCTCGTCCGGGTTGGCGACGTTGATGCGGACGTTGTAGGTGACGACGTTCTGCTGGTTGGTCGGGTTCAGCCGGATCTGCTGGACCTCGCCGGTGAACTGGCGATTCGGGAAGGCATCGACCGTGAAGCGCGCCTTCTGCCCCTCGCGGATGCCGCCGATGTCGGCTTCGGCGAAGCTGGTGTCGATGCGCATCTCGGACAAATCCTGGGCGATCTTGATCAGCGTCGGCGTCTGGAAACTGGCCGCCACCGTCTGGCCGAGATCGACGACGCGGTCGATGACCACGCCATCCACCGGCGAGCGGATCACCGTGAAATTGAGGTTGGCCCGGTCACGCTCGTTCTGCGCCCTGGCCAGCGCCAGCTGGGCTTTGGCCGATTTCAGCGCCTGGCTGGCCTGGTCGTACTCCTGCTTCGAAACGTATTCCTGGGCGAGCAGCGACTTCATCCGCGCCTCGTTGGCCTGGGCCAGTTCCAGCGTCGCCTGGGCGTTGACGACATTGGCCGCGCTCTGCCGCTCGGTCGCCGAAACCAGCGCGTCGTCGAGTTCGAGCAGCGCCTGGCCCTTCTTGACCTTGTCGTTGAAATCGACGTAAAGCTTGCGCACGGTGCCCGACACCTGCGTGCCGACGCTGATCAGCACGACCGGATTCAGAGTACCGTTGGCCGACACCGTCTGCGTCACCTCGCCCTTCTCGACCGCCGCCAGCTTGTAGCGCCTTTCCGGGTCCTGCGCCGCGCGCTGCTTGGCGACCCAGACGCCGCCGCCGATCAGCCCTGCGGCGACGCTCACTCCGATCAGAATCTTGCCAATCCGCTTCATGGTCTTCCTTCCGCCGCCGGTTGCAGCAGCGAGTAATCGAGCGCGCCGATGGCCTGGGCCAGCGTGGCGCGGTAAACATTCCAGTCGAGCTGCGCCTGGATGCGCTGCAGCCGGGCGCCGGCCAGCGCGCTCTGCGCGGTCAGCAAATCAAGCACGGTGCCGACCCCGGCCTTGTAGCGGCCGAGCGCCACCTTGGCCGACTGCTCGGCACTGGCCACCAGGTCGGCCGTCGTCTTCAGGCTCTGCGTCGCCGTCGTCAGGCTCTGGTAGGCGCGCCAGACATCGAGCGCCACCTGGTTTTTAATGCGGTCGCGCTGCGCCGCCCGGACCTCGGCCTGCGCTGCGGCCGAGCGCACCCGGTAAGCGGTGTCGAAGCCGGCAAACAACGGCACGTTCAGGCTCAGGCCGATGCTGTTGCCCTGGGTGATCACGCCGGCCGACTCCTGCCAGCTCGGCCCGGCCGCCAGCGACAGCGTCGGTCGCCCCTGGGCACGGGCCAGGTCGACCCCGGCCTCGGCCGCCTTCAACTGCGCCTCGGCCGCCCGCAAATCGGGGCGCCGGGCCTGCGCCTCGCCGATCAGGGCGTCGACTTCCTTCTGGAAAACGGTATCGGCCGGCGCCGCCGGCAATTCGGCCAGAACGATGCGTTGTTGCGCGGCGAAACCCAGCGCATTGGCCAGCGCCCCCAGCGCATTGCGCGCCTCGCCTTCGGCCCGGATGCGGTTCAGCGTCGCCTGCGACAACGCCGTCTGCGCCTGCAGGCGGTCGGCCGGCGTGGCGACGCCGACGGCGTAGCGCGCATCGGCCGCCCGGTAGCTCTCGCCGGCCGCCCGCTCGGCTTCGTTGGCCGACACCACGGCGGCCTGCGTCGCCTGCGCCGCGTAATAGGTTTGCAGCGCGGCCAGGAACAGCGTCTGCACGGTGGCATCCTGCGTCGCCGCCGCGGCATTGAGCAGTTGCCGGGCATTCTCGACATTGGCCGAGCGCTGGCCGAAATCGACCAGCAGCCAGGACAGCGTCAGCGCCGCCGAAGTCCGGGTGAACGGGTTGTTTTCATTCTGGAAGCGGGTCGCGCCGGCGCTGGCATCGAGACTCGGCAGCCAGCCGCCCTGCGCGACGCCGACCAGCGCCGCCTGCACCCGCGCCGAAGCCCACACCTCGCGGGTTTGCGGATGGTTGCACAGCGCCAGGTCGACAGCATCGACGGCGGTCAGCGCGGTTGCCGGCAAGGCCGTCGCGCACGGCGCCTCGCCAACCCGGGCGGCCAGGCGCGGCGATGGCTTGAGCGGCGCCATCGCCTCGGTATCGAACGGATCGGCCAGTCCGCCGGCCCAGGCCGGGGCGAAGGCTACGGTCAGCAGGAAAAAACAGGGCAAAAATCGCATGGGCAGAAGTTTAGCCTTGGCGGGGGAAATTAGTCGTTTCTGATTGTTTCAGAAGCGGGGGATTATCGTTGAAGTGCGGGTAGCGTCCGCTGGGGTGGATCAAGAAATGCGGATGCATTTGGGGTGGTGATTGTTTTCTGAAGCTGTGCTTTCCGCGCTTGAGGCGCGGGCGTACTTTCTTTTGCTTCGCCAAAAGAAAGTAGCCAAAGAAAAGGCGACCCCCGGGTCGGCGCCGGGCTGCGCCCGGTCCCTTGCGCTACTCGCCGCTGGCGGGGGCTGCGGAACTCGGGGCTGCGCCCCTCAGACAGTCCTCGCCCTTTTTCCGCCAGCAGCTGCGTTGCTCAGCGCCTCTCAGGGGGACCCAAAGGCGTCCGGGCTCAAAATTCTGTCCGGGAAACGGAATGCTACGGTCGGCCCGAAAAAATGCCCAAATTCGAAATTCCCCCGTTCGGCCACGGATGGTTTACCGGGCCCCTTGAGAGGCGCCGAGCAACGCAGGTGTTGGCGGATAAAGGGCGAGGACTGTCTGAGGCCCGCAGGGCCGAGTTCCGCAGCCCCCGCCAACACCGAGTAGCGCAGGGAACCGGGCGCAGCCCGGCGCCGACCCAGGGTCGCCTTTTCTTTGCTTACTTTCTTTTGGCGAAGCTGTACGGACCGGGGACATGGTGGACACATGTACGCGGACATGGTTGACGGTTCAGTTTGTATCT
>CAIXSK010000303.1 GCA_903922075.1 uncultured beta proteobacterium
GATGGCCGACCTCGAAGAAGCCGGCTTCGTCGCCAGCCCGCATACCTCGGCCGGCCGGGTGCCGACGGCGCGCGGCTATCGCCTGTTCGTCGACAGCCTGCTCACCGTCCAGCCGCTCGCTGCCGGGCAGATGGGCCAGATGGAAGAAGCCCTGCACGGCCGGCCGGCGAACCAGATCATCGCCAGCGCCTCGCAACTGCTCTCCAGCCTGACCCATTTTGCCGGCGTCGTCATCGCACCGCGCCGCCAGGCCAGCCGCATTCGCCAGATCGAATTTCTCAGCCTGTCCGACAAGCGCATCCTGCTGATCATCGTCACCGCCGACGGCGACGTGCAGAACCGCATCGTGACCACCGACAAAACTTACTCGCCGGCCGAACTGGTCAGCGCCGCCAATTACCTGACCCAGAATTTCGCCGGCCTCGACTTCGAGCAGATGCGCCACCGACTGTCCGGCGAAATCCAGCGCCTGCGCGAAGACATCAAGCCGCTGATGGCGCTCGCCCTCGAAGCCGGCGACGCGGCGATGGCCGAAAGCGCGACGCCCTACGTCATTTCCGGCGAACGCAACCTGCTCGACGTCGAGGAACTGTCGTCGAACATGAAACGCCTGCGCGAGTTGTTCGACCTCTTCGAGCAGCGCACCAGCCTGATGCGCCTGCTGGAAATCTCCAACAGCGCCGATGGCGTCCAAATCTACATCGGCGGTGAGTCGGGCATCGCCCCGCTCGACGAATGCAGTGTCATCACCGCCCCCTACGCGGTCGATGGCCAGGTCGTCGGCTCGGTCGGCGTCATCGGCCCGACCCGGATGGCCTACGAGCGCGTCATCCCCATTGTCGACATCACCGCCCGCCTGCTCTCCAGCGCCCTCTCCTACAAAAACGAGAACTGATGCCCCGCTTCCTTCCCGAACCGCCGCACCGCCACGGTCAGCCGGCGACCACCGCCGTCGTCCTGGTCAACCTCGGCACGCCGGAGGCACCGACCGCCCCGGCCCTCAAGCGCTACCTCAAGCAGTTCCTCTCCGACCCGCGCGTCGTCGAAATCCCCAAGCCGCTGTGGTGGCTAATCCTCAACGGCATCATCCTGAATATCCGGCCGAAAAAATCGGCTGCCAAGTACGCCACCGTCTGGATGCCGGAAGGTTCGCCGCTGCGCGTCCATACCGAGCGCCAGGCCAAGCTGCTCAAGGGCCTGCTCGGCCAGCGCGGCCATCACCTGAGCGTGACCTGGGCGATGCGCTACGGTTCGCCGTCGATTGCCGAGGTGCTCACCCACCTGAAGGCCGATGGCGCCCGCCGCATCCTGATCGTTCCGATGTACCCGCAGTACGCGGCGAGCACCACCGCCACGGTCGTCGATGACGCCGCGCGCTGGCTGCTGCAGACGCGCAACCAGCCGGAACTGCGCTTTGTCCGCAACTTTCACGATCACGATGGCTATCTGGCCGCCCTCGAACAATCGGTGCGCAAACACTGGGAAACCAACGGCTCACTCGGCGACAACGACCGCCTGCTGATCAGCTTCCACGGCCTGCCCAAACGCAGCCTCGATCTCGGCGACCCGTATTTCTGCGAATGCCACAAAACCGGCCGCCTGCTCGCCGAGCGCCTGAACCTGCAGCCCGAGCAATTCCGGATCTGCTTCCAGTCGCGCTTCGGCAAGGCCGAATGGCTGCAGCCCTATACCGCGCCGACACTGCACGACTGGGGCGCCCAGGGCGTCCGTCGGGTCGATGTCATCTGCCCGGGTTTCACGGCCGATTGTCTGGAGACGCTGGAAGAAATCGCCCAGGAAGGCCGCGACGACTTCCTCAAGGCCGGCGGCAAGGAATACCACTACATTCCGGCGCTGAACGAGGACGACGCCTGGATCAAGGCGCTGGCCGATCTTGCCGAGCAGCACCTGGCTGGCTGGGAAACCAAAGCAAGCATCGACCCGCAGGCGCTCGAAACCACTGCCCGCCAAGCCATGAAATTCGGCGCCCGGACTTGAAATCCGGCGCCGGGCACCAATATCAGAGCAACCTGATATTTGGAGCCCGCCATGTCTGAAAGCCTGCACCTCGTCTGTCCGCACTGTGCTACGGTCAATCGGATTTTTTGGTCAAAATTGAAAGATGCGCCGAACTGCGGCCGCTGCAAGCAGCCCTTGTTCACCGGCGAACCGCTGGCCCTGACCGCCGCCGATTTCGACCGCCACCTCACGCGCAACGACCTGCCGGTCGTCGTCGATTTCTGGGCGCCGTGGTGCGGTCCGTGCCGGACGATGGCGCCGACCTTCCATCAGGCGGCGATCGACCTCGAACCGCATGCCCGGCTGGCCAAGGTCGACACCGAAGCCGAGCCGCAACTGGCCGCCCGCTTCAATATCCGCAGCATTCCGACCCTGGCCATCTTTTTAAACGGTCGCGAGATCGCCCGCCAGAGCGGCGCGCTCGACCTCGGCACGCTGAAACGCTGGGTCCAGCCGCATCTCCGCAAGGCTTAACTTTCTCCGCCGGGCGCCGATAACAATGTGTCCACACACATGTCGCGGAGGCCCCCATGAAAATCGCCAGTGCCAGCCTGCAAATGGCCTCCTCGCATGCCGGTTCGCGCCAGCATGAAGTCAAGGAATCGCTGCGCATGTGGGTCGGGCCGCAACGCCCGCGATTTGCCGGCGAAGAAGCGCGCCCGCGTGCCGCGGACAACGATCATGTCTCGCTGTCCGAGGCCGGCAAGGCCCAGGCGGCCGGCAACGACGAGGATGCTGCGCTTGATGGCGATCCACGGCTGAATTTGATCCGCTCGATGGTCGAGTTGCTGACCGGCTACCGGATCCGGATCATTGATGCCAGCGACCTGCAGACAAGCACCGAGGCTCCGATCCTCCAGGCCCCCGCCGCCCGGGAGTCGGCGCCCGTACACAGCGCCGGCTACGGCATCGAGTACGACTATCACGCCTCCTACACCGAAACCGAGCAGACCACCTTCGCGGCCAGCGGCACCGTGACGACGGCTGATGGCCGGGAAATCGGCTTCCAGATCGAACTGGCCATGTCCCGGACCTA
>CAIXSK010000304.1 GCA_903922075.1 uncultured beta proteobacterium
ACTGAACGGCGTGCCGCTCGGCGAAGTCGAGGCCAAGGCGCTGGCCCTGCCCAGCCTGGCCAACCTGCCGCCGGGCATCATCCAGGCCACCATCGGCGACGCCGAAGCGATGGGCGAACTGTTCCAGAGCTTCTCGCTGGCCATGGCCACCGGCGTGCTCTGCATCTACATCGTGCTGGTCCTGCTGTTCAAGGATTTCGTCCAGCCGGTAACCATCCTCGCCGCCCTCGTGCTGTCGGTGCCGGGCGCTTTCCTGGCCCTGTTCGTCACGCAAACGGCCTTGTCGATGCCGTCGATGATCGGCCTGATCATGCTGATGGGCATCGCCACCAAGAACTCCATCCTGCTCATCGACTACGTCGTTCTGGCCCGCCGCGAGCACGGGCTGGATCGCTGGAGCGCGCTGCTCGACGCCTGCCGCAAGCGGGCCCGGCCGATCGTCATGACCACGGTGGCGATGGGCGCCGGCATGATGCCGATCGCGCTCGGCATCGGCACCGATCCGAGCTTCCGGGCGCCGATGGCGATTGTTGTCATCGGCGGCCTGATCACCTCGACTTTCCTTAGCCTGCTGGTCATTCCGGTTGTCTTTACCTACGTTGACGACCTGATTTCCGGCGTTCGCGCCCGGCTCAGCCTGAAGCCGCACTGACGTCGTTTTCACGGCAGCCGGGTTGTTTTGCAGCAAGTGTGGAATATGCCACGGACACACTCGTGGCCCTCGCTTAACCTGTCATCAAAGGAGGGTCAGTCATGGCAATTACCGCAAACGTTTCGCTGTTCAAGAACGAATTCGTCGCCGAACTGAGCGACGGGCGCCATATCGAGCGTCACGACTGGCGTGAGATGGCCGAGGCATTGTTCTGTGCCGGCGTCCAGGCCAATGCCGTCGAGTACGTGTGGCGCGCCGGGCAGCGCATGATTACCGCTGGCCAGCAAGTGGCCATACGTTCAGAGATCCGTCGGCAGGCGCATCGCCAGGAGGGCCAGTCCATCGCCGCCTGATTTTTCGGCCGAAAGCACGCCCAAAAGTGCTTGGCCTTTCCGCTGATCCCCGCGTTCGGGGATTCTGTGCCGACCGAGGGTCGGTTTTTTTTTGCCCTGATGGCAAGTTGCTCTGACTTTAGTCATAATCGCCCCGCGCATTTTGCACTTGAATACGGTTCGTGGTCCGGTCTGACACCCGGACCGACTGACGACAGGAATAGACCTTGGCTGAACAGGCTTTCGCGACACCGAACAGGCACTCACTTCGAGCGATCTTCAGCCTGGCCCTGATGCTGGGCCTGGCCATCATCTGGCTGATCGCCGCTTATGAGCTTGACCGTCGGCGTAGCAGCGATCTGCGCGAAGTGGCTCACGCTACCGAGTTCCAGGCGCAGGCCTTTGCCGAAAACACGCTGGCTACGATCAAGCGGCTGAACGAGATTCTGCTTGACCTGCGTTCGCGCTGGGAGGGCGATCCCGAGCAGTTTGCACGACTGGTGCAGCGTCGCCAGCAATACATGTCCGACGTGGCCTTCCAGGTTGCCGTGATCGACGAGCGCGGCTGGATGGCCTATTCCAATCTGGCTGCCCCCAAGGACCGGGTTTATCTTGGCGAGCGGGAGCATTTCCGTACCCATCTCGGCGGCGGCGACCGGCTGTTTATCAGCAAACCGCTCAAGGGCAAGGTGTCCGGCAAGTGGTCGATCCAGTTTACGCGGCCTATCCTGGTCAACGATAAATTCAAAGGGGTGATCGTCGTTTCGGTGAGCCCGGAAACCATCGTCGCTTTCAGCGAAAAATTGACGCCGGATACCGTCACCACTCTGGTCGCCGACAGCGGCGACATACTGGCCCGCCTGCCGGATCACGCGCAGGGAATCGGCCGCAAACTGACCGGCACCCCATATCTGGCACCCAATGCCCCGATTTCAGGCAATTTCTCGCGCCGGGCGCAGGTGGATGGCATCGAACGCCTGTACGGCTTTTACCGGCTGCCCGAATACGGGTTCAGCTTCGTCATCGGCCATGCCGTCGATGATGTCCTGGCCGGCTATGCCAACCATCGGCTCCGGGTTTTCGGCGTTGCCGGCGGCATCAGCGTGGCCTTTGCCCTGTTGCTGTGGCTGCTGTTCCGTTCCCGCTCCCTGCGCGCCGAGGTGGAACAGCGCCTCCAGGACAGCCAGGCCATGCTCCGTTCGGCGGTCGACGCGATCGGCGAAGCCTTCGTCATCTACGACCAGGACGACCGGCTGGCCTACTGCAACGAACAGTATCGCGACTATTACCGGATGTCGGCCGATCTGCTGGTGCCAGGGATGAAGTTCGAGGAAATCCTCCGCATCGGTGCGGCGCGCGGCCAGTACAAGGAAGCCATCGGACGGGAGCAGGCGTGGGTGGCCGAGCGGATGGTGGCGCATCACAGCGGCAGCACGGACCTGATCCAGGAACTCGACGGCGGACGCTGGCTGCGCATCCGCGAGCGCAAGACACCGGAAGGTTTCACCGTCGGCTTCCGCATCGATATCACGGAGCTTTATGAGGCCAAGCAATCGGCCGAAGCCGCCAATATGGCGAAAAGCCGTTTCCTGGCCGTGATGTCGCACGAAATCCGGACGCCGCTGAACGGCATCCTCGGCATGGCCCAGATGCTGTTGATGCCCGGGCAGTCCGAGCCAGAACGTCAGGAATTTGCGCGGACCATCCTGAATTCCGGCCAGACCCTGCTCGCCTTGCTCAATGACATCCTCGACCTCTCGAAGATCGAGGCCGGCAAGCTAGAACTCGTTGTCTCAGTCTTCGAACCGGGTCAGGTGGTCGATGAAACGACAGCCCTGTTTGCCGGGCCGCTGCAAGACAAGGGACTGACCATCCGCAGCCGGTGGCGCGGTCCGGCCGGGGCGCGTTTCCGCGCCGACCCGATACGGCTGCGCCAGATGCTGTCCAATCTGTTGAGCAACGCCATCAAGTTCACCGAACGTGGCGCCATCGAAGTCGAGGCGATCGAGGTCATTCGCGGGGCAGATGCCGCGGTGCTTGAATTTTCGGTGCGCGACAGCGGTATCGGAATCCCGCCGGAGAAACTCGATGTGTTGTTCAAACCTTTCTCGCAGGCCGACAGTTCCACCACCCGTGAGTATGGTGGTACCGGCCTCGGGCTTTCCATCGTCCGCCGTCTCGCCGGCATGATGGGCGGTGAGGCCGGCGTCGAAAGCGTCGTCGGGCAAGGGTCGAGATTCTGGTTTCGCGTTCGCGCCGAGATCGTTGCCGAGGGCGAGGAGAGCCGGCGCGGCGAGCGGCTGCCGGTCGCGTCGGCGGCACCGGCTGCATCGGCAGTACCGCCGACGCTGGCCGGCAGCGTGCTGGTGGTCGAAGACAACCCGGTCAATCGCAAGGTGGTCCAGGCCATGCTCGGCAAACTCGGCCTGCAGATCGACGCCGTCGACAACGGCCGCAAGGCGCTGGAAGCGATCACCGGCGGTCTGCGCCCCGATCTGGTGCTGATGGATGTCCAGATGCCGGTCATGGACGGGTTGCAGGCCACCGAGGCGATCCGGCGCTGGGAGAGCGAGGGCGGACACGGGCATCTGCCCATCGTCGCGCTGACTGCCGGTGCGTTCGAGGAGGATCACCAGCGTTGTATGGCCGCCGGCATGGACGACTTTCTGGCCAAGCCGATCAAGCACGAGCAACTGCTGGCTGTGCTGGTCAAATGGATGGCAAATCGCCAGGTGGAATCCGTGTCGTGACCTGCTTTTGGCCGTCCTGAACCGGCGTCGCTAAGTTTTTTCGGCGTAGCCGTGTTCCACTGCGTAGAGCGCCGCCTGAACCCTGCCGCGTAGCCCGGCTTTCTTGAAGATGTTTTGGATGTGAATCTTCACGGTGCTTTCCGCCACGCCAAGTTCGACTGCAATTTCACGGTTGGTCTGGCCTTTGGCCAGGCCGCGCAGGATTTCCTGCTCGCGCGGCGACATCTCGTCCCGCCGGGGTTCGATGACGACGCCGGGCGGTTGCTGCGCCCGAAAATCACGAATCAGCCGGGAGGTCATCTTCGGTGAAATGACCGATTCGCCGCGGTAAACTTTCAGCAAGGCATCGACCAGTGTATCGGCGGCGATGTTTTTCAGGACATATCCGGCCGCACCGGCTCTCAGGCATTCAACGAGGTCGCCGGTATCTTCCGACACAGTCAGCATCAGGACCTTTACCTCGGGGGCCGATTCGCCGATCAGTTTGAGTGCCTCATGCCCGGAAATGCCCGGCATGTGAATATCCATCAGAACGATGTCCGGTTTGAGCGATTCGGTCCGCTTGACCCCTTCCAGGCCGTCGGAAATCTCGCCCAGCACCAGAAACTGCTCGTTTTGCTCGAGCAGCACCCTGACGCCGCTGCTGAACAACAGATGGTCGTCGACGATTAGTACCCTGATTTTCTCCATAGCCTCTCTCATTTTCACTCAATGTGCTTTCAGGGTCACAATGCCAGCGTGACCGTGGTTCCCTGGCCGGGCCGGGAGTCGACCGTGCATTTCGCGCCGACCCGTGATGCGCGCTCTTTCATGATTTTCAGCCCGATGTGCCCGCCGCTTGCCGAGATGCTGGCCGGGTCAAAACCCTTGCCATTGTCCCTGACCGTGATCACCGTTCGTTCAGCGCTGCGCTCGACGCCGATATCGACCTGGGAAGCCTGTGCATGCTTGCGGATGTTGGACAGGGATTCCTGGATGATGTGTAGCACCTGAAGTTGCTTGTCGGGTTCAAGCGGGGCGCGTTTTCCCCCGGATAGAAAACTGACCGGAACCCCTGTCTGCAATTCGAAGCGATCAACGGCATTGCGGATTGCGGCATCGAGGTCGTTGCTGGCTCCCGCTCGTGTCCGGAAGTGGAGTAGCAGTTCGCGGACGTCCTCGTAGCTTTCCTTGACCCCTTCGCGAATCTGATCAAGTGCCTTTTGCGCTTCCTGGGGGCGGCCAAGATCCATGGCCCCCTGCAGCAGCTTGACCTGGATGTTGAGAAAGGAAAGCGCCTGGGCAATCGAGTCGTGGAGTTCCTGCGCCAGCAGGTTGCGCTCCTCGGCAATCGCGTGTTCCCTGTCCCGCGAGCGCAGACGCTGATATTCGACGGCGACACCGAGATGGCGGCCGAGCGTTTCGAGCATCGATGTTTCCGACGCCGAAAACGCCCGTTCAGTCTTGAAGAACAGGCTGAACACGCCGATGACGAAGGCATCGTGATTGATCGTGAAGGCCCCCACGGTATGAAACCCCATGTCGGCACATTGGGTCAGGGACATGTCGCAGCCGCCGGCAGGATCGGCAACGATCGGTATTCCTTTTTCGGCAGCATGGCCGCAAATGCATTCGCCACAATTGATCGCCATTTCCCGGCTGAGGAAATCGATGGGCAGTCCGGTGTGGGCAACCATGTACATCTCGCCCTGTGCCTCGTTGGCCAGGCGGACCGACCCGGCAGCGGCGCCGAGGGCGGTTGCCACCTGGTTGATGAAAGCGGCGCACAGGGCATCGACGTCGTTGGCTTCGTTGAGGATGGCAGTGACGCCGTACATCAGGGCGAGTTGTGCGTTGCGCTCCTCAAGCGAGGTAGTCTTGGAGGCAACCAGTTTCTCAAGGTCCTCATAAAACTGTTCGAGGTGGGCTGCCATCAGGTTGAAACCCTTGGCCACTGCACCGAACTCGTCTCGCGTCCTGACCGGCAGGCGGGCCCCGAAATCGCTCTCCGCCATGTGTTGGATGCCACTGTAGATTTGATCCAGCGGGCGGATCACCTGAACGAAAAAGAAGCGGATCAGGACCAGGGTGCCGAGCAGGGCCAGCGCAAACAGGGCGATCTGGACGGCGCGCAGCAGATTGGTGCTGTAGGCGTAGTTGTGCTCCATGCGCAGGACCAGGCTGTTGATCTGGCGCACGAAGCCGCCGACCCACTGACGATAGGCGATGGCCGGTTCGCGGCCGGCGAAGTCGCCCTGGCTTGCGATGTATTGTTCGATTAGCGGCCGTCCCTGCAACGCCCAGTTTGTCTTCAGGGTCCGAACTTCGGTCAGTGTTTCCCAGTCACGCGGTGAAGCTAGCGGTCGGTCCGGGTCGCCAAACTCCAGGTCGTGCCAGACCTTGTCGAATCTTTCCAGTTCCGATTGCAATTCGGGGAACACCTTCTCGCTCGAACCGGCGTCGCTGCCGGCCATCAGATAGCCCATCAGATAGGCGCGCATCCGCTGGCTGCCGGCGTCGTTGATCGCCGCAGCACTGCCTTCGAGTTGCCAGGAAACATACAGGGTCGTCCCGATGGCAGCGACGGCGACGAAGAAAAACAGCACGAGCAGGCCGGTGATCTTTCCAGACAGTCGCTCCGTGCTTTCCAGCGATGATTCGTGATCGGTATCGATTGTGACGCGTTTCATGTTTGCGGCTAAACGAAAAAGCCATTCTGCCGCGTTGCCGCGGCAGAATGGCGAGACAGAGATAGCCGCGAGACTATCACTACATTAGGCGGTGCGCTTGGCTCGCACGATCTGGTAGGAACGACCAAGATAGTTCAGCGGCGCGGTCAGAACATGGACCAGTCGGGTGAACGGGAAGACCAGGAAGACCGTCATGCCGAAGAACATGTGCGCCTTGAAGATCGGGTCGACCGCATCGAGCAGTTCGGGTTGCGGGTTCAGCGTCAGGATGCTCTGTACCCAGGCCGACAGCGCCAGCATTACGGCCGGATCGCCGTGGTTGGCGTGACCGACCGAGACCGGCAGTGTGGACAGACCGAGAATCAGCGTCACCATCAGCCAGGACAGGATGAAGATGTCGGAGTAACGGCTGCTAGCCCGAACGCGCTGGTTGAACATGCGGCGAGCCCACAGGATGGCGCCGCCAATCAGGCACATCAGGCCGAACACCGAGCCGGCCATGATGGCCAGCCATTGGTGCTGCATGTCAGTGACGCCGAGCCCCACCCAGAGGCTGTGCGGCAGAACCAGGCCGGCAAAGTGACCGCCGAAGATCGACAGGATGCCGATATGGAAGAAATTGCTGGCCAGCACCATGTTGGATTTGGACAGCAGTTGGGTGGAATCCGTCTTCCAGGTGTATTGCTCGGCGTCGTAACGAATCCAGCTGCCGACGACGAAGACGGTCAGGGCGATGTACGGATAAACCGCGAAAATCAGTTTTTGCAGAAAAACCATGATCGTTTTCTCCTCAGGCCGCCAGCTTGATCAGCGAGCCGTGGTTATCGATGATGTGAATCAACTTGGCATAGGGGCTGCCCGCCTTGTCGAGATTGCCGGCCAGCACCTTGAGTACTTTGCCGGTATCGCCCAGGAAGACGGCCGCTTCGCTTTCATCGAGCTGTGACACGAATTCCAGGATCAAGGGCAGGAAATCCGGGAGTTCGGCCTCGTCGTGCTTGAAACCGTAGCTCTTCAGATATTCCGACAGATCGATCAGCGCCGGTCCGCGGGTCTTCTCCTCACCGAAGATGTGATGGGTCAGATGCAGGCTGTGCTCGGGAACCATGTCGAAAGTCTGCACATAGCGGGACTTGGCCTCGGTGGAGTCAAGAGTGAGCAGACCATCGACGAATCCGGCGATGGCGGCCTGTTCGTCTTTCGAGAAAACCCCTTCGCTGTCGATGGCGGCGATCAGATCGATCGCCCGCCCGGCATTGTCGACCGCGTGCTGCAGGCCGGCCAGATTGTCGTCGTCGGGATAGTCGAGGAGCAGCGAAATTAGCTTGAATAGTTTCATAGCGCTTCCTTAGTAATCAGAGCCGTCGGCAAAAGGCGCCGGTTCGCGCGGCTCGATGGTTTCCTTGCGCCGTTCGGGGAACAGCGAATGCATCGAGATGCCGGCCGAGGAGTCGTTGCCGAAGGTGAAGCCGTTCTGGCCCTGGAAGCCGTGGTAATCCTCGATCTGCATTTCCTGGTGCGCGGTCGGGATCACGAAACGGTCTTCGTAATTGGCGATCGCCAGGTAGCGGTACATCGACTTGGCGATGTCCTCGGTAATGCCGGCGGCAACCAGCGGACGGGTATCCGGTTTGCCCTCGACGTGGATCGAGCGCATGTAGGAGCGCATGGCGATCAGCCGGTTGAGGGCCGACACGATGTAGTCCTCCTTGCCCGCGGTCAGCAGGTTGGCCAGATACTTGACCGGCAAGCGCATCGCTTCGGCCTTCGGAATGACGCCGTCGGATTCGGTCGGCAGCTTCTTCTGGTCGATCTGCGATTGCACCGGCGAAAGCGGCGGCACGTACCAGATCATCGGCAGGGTGCGGAATTCCGGATGCAGCGGGAAGGCGATCTTCCACTCGACGGCCATCTTGTAGATTGGCGACTTCTGGGCCGCTTCGATCCACGATTGCGGAATGCCATCTTTCTTGGCCTGCTCAATGATCTTCGGGTCGAACGGATCGACGAACAGGTCGAGATGGGCCTTGTAGAGATCCTGATCCTTGTCGGTGCTGGCGGCATCGAGAATCTTGTCGGCATCGTAAAGAATGATGCCGTTGTAGCGGATGCGGCCGACGCAAGACTCGGAGCAAACCGTGGGTAGGCCGGATTCGACGCGCGGGTAGCAACCGATGCATTTCTCGGCTTTGGACGATTCCCAGTTGAAGAAGACCTTCTTGTACGGGCAGCCGGAAATGCACATCCGCCAACCGCGGCAACGATCCTGGTCGGCCAGGACGATGCCGTCTTCTTCACGCTTGTACAGCGCGCCGGACGGGCAGGAAGCGACGCAAGCCGGGTTGATGCAATGGTTGCAGATGCGTGGCAGATAGAGATGGAAGGTGTTCTCGAACTGCTTGTACATCTCCTTTTCCATGTTCGAGAAGTTCTGGTCCTTCGAACGCTTGTCGAACTCGCCGGCCAGGTCGTCTTCCCAATTCGGGCCCCAATTGATCTTGTCCATTTTCTGGCCGGTGATCAGCGAGATCGGACGAGCCGTCGGCGCAGCTTCGGACAGCGGCGCGTTTTGCAGACGGGCGTGATCGTAGGTGAAGGGCTCGTAGTAGTCGTCGATCTGCGGCAGGTTCGGGTTGGCGAAGATCTGAACGATCTTCTTCAGCTTGCCGCCGGCTTTCAGTTCCAGCTTGCCGTTTTCCTTGGTCCAGCCGCCCAGCCACTTCTCCTGGTTTTCCCAGTCCTTCGGGTAGCCGATGCCCGGCTTGGATTCGACGTTGTTGAACCAGGCGTACTCGACACCCTTGCGGTTGGTCCAGATGTTTTTGCAGGTGACCGAGCAGGTGTGGCAGCCGATGCACTTGTCGAGATTGAAGACCATCGCGAATTGCGCGCGAATTTTCATTTCGTTTCTCCTAAATTGCGTGTCAGTTCGCGATTACTTCTTGCCGATGCCCTTGGGGTTGCGCTGTGCTTCGCGCTCCGG
>CAIXSK010000305.1 GCA_903922075.1 uncultured beta proteobacterium
GCAAGTTCGACGCTGGCCAGCAGGCCGCCATGGCGGGCCGGCTTGATGACGATGCGGCGCACCGGCGGGTGGCGGAAGAAATGGGCGTCGAGCAGATGAACCGATTCGTCGATGGCCAGGGGGAATGCTGCAGTCGACTGCAAATCTTGCAGCAACTCCTGCGTCGGCTCGGCCAGCGGCTCCTCGATTCCATCGATCGGCAGGCCGGCGCAGGCAGCGATGAAGGCTTGCGCATCGGGATGATTCCAGGCGCGGTTGGCATCGAGGCGCAGGCGCATGCCGGCCGGTAGCGCGGTGGCGAGTTGGTGCAGGGCGGCGATTTCGTCGCGGATCGGTCCGACGCCAACTTTGAGCTTGCCGACGCTGAACCCCGCCTTGGCGGCATCGACCAGGGCGTCGGCAGGGCATTTCAAAATTGGCCCGAAATTCCGGTTCACCGTGAGATTGCGTACCGGCGGCTCGCCGCTCAGCCAGGCATTGAGCGGCAGCCCGGCTAGCTGGGCGACGAGGTCGAGCTGGGCGCATTCTTCGGCAAAAGCCGTGGCCGACGCCTCATCGATACCGAATTCGGGCAAGGGCGCGCAGTCACCCCAGCCGGTCAGGCTATCGGCCGATTGCAGCCGGAGCAGGCGGCCTTGGCGCGTCTTGAGCACGCCGCGGCTGGTTTGCCACGGCGCTCTGAACGGGAGCGTGTAAGGCAGCCAGTCGGCCGCAACGAGCTTCACGGCCGCTTGCGGTACTTGCCGAAATCAGGCGGGCGGCGTTCGAGCCAGGCGTTGCGGCCTTCCTGGCCTTCCTCGCTCATGTAGAACAGGCCGGTGGCGTTGCCGGCCAGTTCCTGGATGCCGGCCAGACCGTCGGTGTCGGCGTTGAAGCCGGCCTTGATCATGCGCAGCGCCATCGGTGACAGCTTGAGCATGTCGCGGCACCAGTTCACCGTTTCGGCTTCCAGCTGTTCAACGGGCACGACGGCATTGACCAGACCCCAGTCGAGCGCGGTGGCGGCATCGTATTGCCGGCAAAGGAGCCAGATTTCCTTGGCGCGTTTCAAGCCGATGGTCCGTGCCATCAGCCCCGCGCCCAGCCCGGCGTCGAAGCTGCCGACGCGCGGGCCGGTCTGGCCGAAGCGTGCGTTGTCGGCGGCAATCGTCAGGTCGCAAACCAGATGCAGGACATGGCCGCCGCCGATGGCGTAGCCGGCGACCATGGCGACCACCGGTTTCGGGCAACGGCGGATCTGCATCTGCAGGTCGAGTACGTTGAGGTGCGGCGTGCCGCGTTCATCATGGTAACCACCGTCGTCGCCGCGCACCGTTTGGTCTCCACCCGAGCAGAATGCTGCATCGCCGGCGCCGGTGAGGATAATGACGCCGACCTCGGGGTCGAACTGGGCCTTGTGCATGGCGTCGATCAATTGCGTGATGGTTTCCGGGCGGAAGGCGTTGTGTTTCTCCGGGCGATTGATCGCGATGCGGGCAATACCCTCAGCGAAATCGCAGGTGATGTCGGTATATTCGGTGCGTGTTTGCCAGTCGATTGCGGAGCGGATCATGTCGGATTGTCTCAACGAAGGGTGATGGCGGGCAGTATAGCCGCAGCCAATTGTCGATGCGTGAGTGAAAGTGTGCGAATGAGGGTGTGAGCAGGGCGGTTGCATTTGAAATCCTGGAACCCACCACTGTGGCCCAAGGCCAGGCTTCGCGCAGGCACAGAGACACCGAGGAAACATGCCGCGAAGCAAATCCCGCGGGA
>CAIXSK010000306.1 GCA_903922075.1 uncultured beta proteobacterium
CTGCGCTACGACAAGCCGGAAGCCCGAGCCATGGCCGCCCGCATCAGCGAATTCATGCGCGACACCGCCTACCTGTACTCGGTCGAGATGGCCAAGGAACGCGGCGCCTTCCCGCTGTTCAATGCCGAGCTCTACCTGTCCGGCGGCAATTTTGCCTCCCGTCTGCCGGCCGACATCAAGGCCGAGATCCGCAAGCACGGCCTGCGCAACTCGCACCTGCTGTCGATCGCCCCGACCGGCACCATCTCGCTGGCCTTCGCCGACAACGCCTCGAACGGCATCGAACCGCCGTTCTCCTGGACCTACAACCGCAAGAAGCGGATGCAGGACGGCACGATCAAGGAATACTCGGTCGAAGACTACGCCTGGCGCCTCTACAAGCACCGTGGCGGCGACGTCTCCAAGCTGCCGGACTACTTCGTCACGGCCCTGGAAATCTCCGCCCTGGCGCATAGCGACATGGTTGCCGCGGTCGCCCCGTTCATCGACACCTCGATCTCGAAGACCGTCAATGTGCCGGCCGACTACCCGTACGGCGACTTCCAGGACCTCTACATGAGCGCCTGGAAATCCGGCCTCAAGGGCCTGGCCACCTACCGTCCGAACAGCGTGCTCGGCTCGGTGCTTTCGGTCACCTCGGCCGAACCGGCCAAGACTGAAACGGTCGCCGATGCCAAGGCGCCGCAGGATTTCCTCTCCGACGCCAACCGTCGCCTCGAAATCAAGCACCTGCCGGCCCCGGTGCTGGCCAGCCTGCGCTGGCCGGGCCGCCCGAACCTGCCGGAAGGCAACCTGTGCTGGACCTACATGGTCGACTCGCCGATCGGCAAGTTCGCCCTGTTCGTCGGCCACGTCGAGCAGGAAGGCCACGCCTGGCCGTTCGAAGTGTGGGCCAACGGCCCGGCCGAACCGCGCGGCCTGGGCGCCGTCGCCAAGACGCTGTCCATGGACATGCGCGCCAAGGACCACGGCTGGCTGCAGATGAAGCTCGAAGCCCTGGCCAAGATGCCGGGCGACGCCTTCGAGATGGCCATGCCCCCGCACGGCGAGCGCAAGCGCATGCCGTCCGTCGTCGCCGCCATGGCCCAGGTCATCCTGTGGCGCGTCGAGCAACTGGGTGCCCTCGGCCACGACGGCCCGACCCCGGTCAAGGATGCACTGTTCAGCACCAAGGAGCCGAAGACCGGCACCGACGGCACGCTGTCCTGGACCGTCGACGTCAGCAACTCCTCGACCAGCGAAGACTTCGTGCTCGGCCTCAAGGAAATCACCCTGCCCGACGGCTCTTCCCGTCCGTACTCGATGTGGCTGTCCGGCAACTACCCGCGCGCCCTCGACGGCCTGTGCAAGCTGCTGTCGCTCGACATGCGCGTGCTCGACCCGGCCTGGATCGGCATGAAGCTGCGCAAGCTGGTCGATTACTCCGAGCCGTTCGGCGACTTCATGGCCTTCGTGCCGGGTTCGCGCAAGCAGCAGACCTACCCGTCCACGGTCGCCTACATCGCCCAACTGATCATCCACCGCTACGCCATGCTCGGCATCCTCGACGAGTCCGGCTTCCCGCTGCAGCAGATGGGCATCCTCGAAGCGCCGGAAGACACCAGCAGCAACAAGGTGCTGCCGACCCAGGGCAAGCTGTGCGGCGAATGCGGCAACCACACGATGATCCGCAAGGACGGTTGCGACTTCTGCACCGCCTGCGGCGCGGTCGGCACCTGCGGCTGATCGGCTGACGCTCCCCGACGAAAACGCCCCGGTTCAGCCGGGGCGTTTTACTTGGGGGGAGAGATTTTTGGCCCGGGGAAGAATTTCAATTTTGGCCGTTTTTTCCGGCCGACCGTAGCATTTTGCCCAAGGGCAACCAGACGTTGATCGACATAGCACATGATGAGGCACGCCCTTCGACAAATGCAGGGGTGCCAACACGCCGGCCCCATCCAAACAGAACTTGACGCATTCACCCGGATAGGAAATCCTGCCAAGGTATGACTAACCACGCCAAGGCAAACCATGGCGCGCGCTCGGAGCTTCTGAGCACGCTCGCCCATCGACTCGGGATCAGGCTCGATGCAGTCGACGAGCATGATCGCGCCCAGGCAATGCAAAGGCGCATCATCTTCGCCTTCCAACTCGCCTACGGACTCTGCTGGCTTCCGTACGTGGTGGTCTATGGCACAGTCGGCGCCACGGTCAGCGCCGGCATTTGCTTGATCTTCGGCGTGCTTCCTGCGTGGCTAGGCATGGCATGGCTGATCCGACATGGCGGCCGTTTCGCTACGGCCGGACTGTTGAGCAGCGTTTGCTCCGCCACCGCGTTGTTCCTTCTCACCTTCACCACCGGCGGCGCCCATTCGGCCATCATCATCTGGCTGCTCGCCGTCATGATGGGGGCTTTCCTGCAACTCGAAACACGGGTCGCCCGTTACTTCTTCGGCTATGTCCTGCTGCTGGTGAGCGCCGTCTTCCTGCTGCACCCCGTGCACGCCAACGCTTATTTCGAACTTCCGTTCCCTGAAGACACCGTCTGGTTCATAAGCTACAACTACATCTTCGCGCTGCTCGCATGCGGCTGGCTGACTTCCGTCTTCATCCGCAACATCAACGACGGGTATCAGGCGCTGATGCTCGCCGAACAGGCGGCTCGCCAGGCCAATCAAGCCAAGAGCGCCTTCCTGGCCAACATGAGCCACGAGATCAGAACCCCGATGAATGCCGTTACCGGCATGGCGCACCTGATACGCCAGGGCGGCCTGACGGCCAAGCAGGCCGCACAGATGGACAAACTCGAATTCGCCGGCGAACACCTGCTGGGCATCCTCAACGCCATCCTAGACCTGTCCAAGATCGACGCTGCCAAGTGCGACCTGGAAGAAACCGATCTGCGCGTCGAAAGGATCATCGGCAACGTCATGGCCATGATCAAGGTAAGAGCCGACGCCAAGCACCTCGCGCTGACCAGCGACATCGCCCCCTTTCCCGGCGGCCTGATCGGCGACCCAATCCGGCTCCAGCAAGCCCTGCTCAACTACGCCGCCAACGCGCTCAAATTTACCGAAAAAGGCCAGGTCACCTTGCAGGCGAGACTCGAAGAAGAGACCGACGAGTCCGTCCTGGTACGCTTTGTCGTCATCGACACCGGCATCGGCATCGCGCCGGAAGTCATGCCCAGGCTCTTCACGACCTTTGAACAGGCCGACAGCGCAACCACCCGCAGATACGGCGGCACCGGCCTGGGGCTGGCCATCACCCGGAAGCTGGCGCAACTGATGGGCGGCGACGCCGGCGCCGAAAGCACCCCCGGCGCCGGCAGCACCTTCTGGTTCACTGCCCGCCTGAAGAAAAGCCCGGTAGCGACGATAGCCAAGCAGGCACCGGCCATGCTCGAAGACCCCTTGCTGGTGCTGCAACAGCAGCACGCCGGGCGTCGCATCCTGGTCATCGAGGACGAACCCGTCAACCTTGAGATCATCGTCATGCTGCTCGAAGACGCCTATCTGGCCATGGATTCCGCGGAAGACGGCGCCATCGGACTCAGCCTCGCCAGCCAGAACACCTATGACCTGATCCTGATGGACATGCAGATGCCCAACATGGATGGCCTGGAAGCCAGCCGCAGGATTCGCCAACTGCCGGATGGAAGCCGCACCCCCATCCTGGCCCTGACCGCCAACGCCTATGCCGAAGACAAAGCCAACTGCTTCGCCGCCGGCATGAACGACTTCCTTGCCAAACCGATCATCCCCGCAACCCTCTACGCCCACTTGTTGAAGTGGCTCGCCAAAACGGCGGCCTGAATCACAAACCTTGATCGGCAGCGAAGCCAAGTCCCAACCCGCATCGGACGGAGATTGTTCAGGCGGCTTCCCTTGGGCAAATAGCTCTCAGGCCCTGAGCCCCATTTCAATTTTGGCCATTTTTTCAGGCCGACCGCGACCGTAGGAAGTGCAGAGCTAGCATTTGCATTAACCGCCGGCGGATGACTCGTCCGCATACACCAACTGCCGTTGGTGCTTCACAGCCAGCAGCACGACACTGCTTTCCGAGTGCGCGTACAAAACGATGTGCTGGCCGACCACGTATTCTCGCAGGTGAGGGAGTCGCGCCTGTTTGGCCAGCTCCAACACGGCATCTGTCCTCAGCTTTGCCTGCGCCGATTTCGCCGAGAAAAACCGCGCCGGCCGGCCACTGGCCGGCGACCACGACAAAATCGCCACCATCTCCCGCAGGTCGGCCTTCAGACTGGCCAAGCGGGTATCGGCAGTGTCGGCATCCTGAATTTGGAAAAACCGGTGCGCGGCATCCAGGTTAGCCAAGAAATTCGGTGCTGCCTCGACCGTAGCGTTTGCAGGCAACGCCACCTTCAGGACAAGGCCTTCATCAGATCATCGTTCGATACACGATGCCCGGCCAACACCTCACGCAAACCAGCTTCGGCTTCGCTCAGCAGCACCAGACTGGCGTGCTCCTCCTCCAGCGCGTGGTAGTAATCGAGCTTCCGGGCATCGACGATGGCAACGTAGGCCGCACCGTTCTTGGTCAGCAATTTCTCCGCCCCGGCGACCACTTCGTCGGACAACTCGGTCAGTCGAGCCCGGGCCTCGCTGATCGGCACAACATCTACGGCGCTAAAGCTCACGGCGAACACCTTTAACGAAAACGTTAACGTTTAGTGTATCAGAGATGTGAGGTTGCGTATGTTTCAGTTGGCCAATTCACACTGCTCGGCCTGAACGGTCATTGGGACCCAGTGCCACCAACTGCCGCAAAGCTCAGGTCAGCGGTCGTAGGAGTTGATTCGGATCTAATGACCTGTTGGCACCTCGGGCTACTAGCGCACCCGATCCCGAGCGACCGGTCGCCATGGTTCTCTGCTACGGCCGAATCGTGGACGAACTCGGCCAACCAGCGACCCGAGCTGCCGCTACACATTCGCGGTCGCCGAATGTAGTCCTCGCTCGGCAAGAACCTGTTCGGGATATTTCCCGACGATGATAATGCTCTCAGGAACACCAAGTTGTGTGTGTTTCATTGCTTCGGTCATCCCCGCCCACCTTTCGACATCTTCTTTCAGGGAACCCAAAGTCCTTCCCGAGCAAGTCGCGAGTTCCTCCAAGAACGCCTCAAACCAGCGAGCCTTGCGACCATTGATTGCGACGTTTGCCGTGAGTAAAGCGTTATGCAATTCGTCTTCGCTTAGGGACAAGCGAGCATGGCGCGTTAGCCTGCGAAGCACCTCCGTGCAGTGAGACATCCGCAGCATTCCAGACACAACTTCGCGCCAAGTGAGCAACGACCTGTACTTAAGCGCCTCGGGAACAAACTGTGCGAGTCGTAAACTCATCCTCCCGCTGAATACTGCTGCTTCCTGCGCTCGTATTGGGAGAATGGTGGCAAGCACAGCACGTGCGCCAAGCGCAAAAGCCGCAGTGGCGACAGAACTATGTGATCCATCTATGGGCTGGGTGTCGCACGCGCTGAACATAACAATCGGGGGCATTTGAATTCGGTTCTTGAGATCCCATGGATTCAAGGAGGCACCGCCGATAACCAGAGTGCCCATCCCCAACGTCTCGTCAAATCGACCGTGACAATCAAAAACGACAATCGCGCCCTCGTAATCGTTCAAAGCAGCAATGAATTCACCCTCATTCTCAACGTCAACGATCCGATACCGTATCCTCTGAGTTGGCTCGCTCGTTGTGACAAAACTGGTCGCTCGCTCAAATAGAGGTTTGAGATGATCGTCCGGCGCGAATGAACGAATGACGAGAATTTCCTCGAATCTCTCTTGTGGCAGCACTATTGGAGGTAGGGAACACTGCTGCAGGAACATGTTCCCTGGAAGAGGATTAAGGCGCGATGTGTCGTAACGAAGGCCCAACGGAAGACCATCGGTGGGTAACAGCTCAAGCGGCAGGTCGCTTACGAGTTTCATGCCCTCGATTTGCCCGGTCCTTGGCGGCGCATCGATACGCTGGAGAAAGGGTGGGGCGATTAGTGACCGCATCTTTTGTCCTAACCTTGTCATGAGACGGGAGGTCTTCCACTCGATCCTTCTCTGCGCTTCAGCTCTTGTGCAGTCTGCGAGCATCTTCAGGTCACCTCGAATGGAATTGAGCCTTGGTTCAAGACGTAACACTGGAACAAGAGAGGCCGCCGCAAGCAGTGATAAGCCGGCGGTAAAGGTGCGCATGTCATCCCCCCGCAGCTGGTTCATCGCCAAGTAAAGCTTTCCAACTGCAGGTTTGCCGAACTCGTCCACCTTGACCGAGTCGAAGTAGGTCTTCGCCTGCACGACCGACGCATAAGCGCGCTTGAGGTCTTCGCGGAGTTCTGGTGTCGTCTCCTGGACTCGTGCCCTCCAGTTCTCGTAGTGCCCCCAGTACACGCTTGCTACAGCCAATACGCAGCGGTGGTCTCGTGGCGCATTTGGCATGCCCTTGAGTAAGCGCTCGCGCTCCTCAGCTACTGCGTCGGCACTTTCGCAAATTCGGCTTATGTAGGTCTCGGAGTTGTTTTCGGCCATCAAAGGCTGGCTTATTGGCTTGCTTCGGTGAAACTTCCATCCGAATGCCGCTAACGCGATCTCGTTAGGCATCACAAGGTTGTGGTGTCCAGCCTGAAGATGGTGCTTTCTCGGACGAACCTGCGGTTTCGCCGATATGAGTTGCCTTGCTTGGCGCACAAACACTCTCCATTCATCTCGACTGGCTAGCGCGTCCAGCACTTCTCTTGTGTACTTGGAGATGCCGTCTGTGAATAGATCTCTTATGCTGATGCGGCCACCACCCGGAATTGATGACGCATGAAGGACCGGCGTTTCGACATCCTTGAGAATCAAGTCAACCGCATCCGCCACCGTGTCGTCGTTGGTCAAGAAGACCTGAAACGGTGTGCCAACCATCCGGTGGACTTCAGCAACCGCGTCGATGCTGATTGGAGTAACAAATGGCCAGATTCCCCGGAGAAGGCGCTGAACCAGCACAAAACTTCGATCTGTGTGAGGTTCGCGAATGTCGGCGGGAAGCGTTGCAGCCACCATTAGAGGTTCCGCTGCGGCATGAAGGCCTGGTGTGTACCACCCCAGCGGGCTCGCTTCCTCCATTTTCTGGGGCAGATGAGGAACAAAGTAGAACACCTTGAACCTCCGTTCCATCGCAGTTATTAGCGCGTAGGCACGCCCCTCTTCGGGAGACAGCCCACCGAAGAGCTGTTCGGACGGCCCATCGACCGCGGATTCCTTACTGCGTTTTCGTTTGTTTCTTCTTTTCGACAAGACAATCTCCGTCACTGAACTTCCGTTTGGGCCTCGACCGCGACCAATACGGGAACAACGCCGCCGTTGTCGCTGCCCATATACCTAGTCTCATCCGGCATCTGTCGGTGGCAGAGCCGCGATACGTGGTTCCCGGCGGGTCCGGCTACTATAGCGCCGAGGCGCCAAACGTTCATTGAGTGTTACTTTCTGGCGCACGACCGCCGACTTATTGATGCCGGCCGCTTAAAGCCTCGACTGATTGCCACCGTCCGCTCCGTCCGAGGACTTGGCAGTAAGTCATCGGCATGAGCTACAGCTGTATTTTGGTACCGGCCGTTTCGCTGCCGAATGCTCGAACGGCAGGACTGGATTCGAGCCATATCGAGACGGAACGACAGGTAACCGGCGCATTGCCGACTGATTCGGCAGCGAAGGCCAGCGACGGCATTGGCCGAACAACCGCCCTCAGCAACGACAACAACACCCAACCCCAAAACAAAAAAAGGGACCCGAAGGTCCCGAATGAGCATGGGCAGCGGGATTGCCCCGCCGCCACATACGCAGAGGTCTTTAGTGCGCCGTGGCGGACGCGGCCCCTAGGCCGGTCTGGGCGCGGATGTATTGCTCCTCGAAAGCTTCGGCTTCGCTGGCGGCGCGGGCGCTCTTGTCGGTGACCGACATCAGCCAGGTGACGAAGAAAGCCGTGGTCATCGAGATGATGGCCGGGTGGTCGTAGGGGAAGATCGGCTGGGCGTTGCCCAGGACCTTGACCCAGACGGCCGGCGACAGGATGACCAGGCCGACCGCCGAGGCCAGGCCGGCGATGCCGCCCCACAACGCGCCGCGGGTGGTCAGGCCCTTCCAGTACATGGAGAGGATCAGCACCGGGAAGTTGACCGAGGCGGCGACGCCGAAGGTCAGCGCGACCAGGAAGGCGACGTTCTGGTCCTTGAACAGGATGCCGAGAATGATGGCGATGCAGCCGATGGCCACCGAGGCGAACTTGGTGACTTTCATTTCCTGGGCGCTGGTCGCCGTACCCTTCTTGATGACGCGGGCGTAGAGGTCGTGCGAGATGGCCGAGGCACCGGCCAGCGCCAGGCCGGAGACGACGGCCAGGATGGTGGCGAAGGCGACGGCCGACAGGAAGCCGAGGAAGACATCGCCGCCGACCGCCTTGGCGAGGTGCATGACCGGCATGTTGGAGCCGCCGAGCAGCTTGCCGCCGACCTGGCCGCCTTCGAAGAAGGCCGGGTCCTGGCCGACGATGACGATGGCCGAGATGCCGAGGATCATCACGACGAGGAAGAAGAAGCCGATGAAGCCGGTGGCGTAGAACACCGATTTGCGCGCTTCCTTGGCATTCGGCACGGTGAAGAAGCGCATCATGATGTGCGGCAGGCCGGCGGTGCCGAAGAGCAGGCCGAGCGACAGCGAGACGGCGGAGACCGGGTCGGCCATCAGCGAGCCGGGGCCCATGATCTTGATGCCGGCCTTGTGGGCTTCGGTGGCCTTGGTGAACAGCGTCTCGAACGAGAAGTCGAACTTGCCGAAGGCGAGGAACATCAGCAGCGTGCCGCCGCCGAGCAGCAGGCAGGCCTTGATGATCTGCACCCAGGTGGTGGCGACCATGCCGCCGAAGGTGACGTAGACCATCATCAGCAGGCCGACGCAGACGACCGCGTAGTTGTAGTCGAGGCCGAACAGCAGCTGGATCAACTGGCCGGCGCCGACCATCTGGACGATCAGGTAAAAGCAGACGACGGTCAGCGACCCGAAGGCGGCAAAGGTGCGGATGCGGTTCTGGTCGAGGCGGTAGGAGGCGATGTCGGCGAAGGTGAATTTGCCGAGATTGCGCAGCCGTTCGGCGATCAGGAAGAGGATGATCGGCCAGCCGACGAAGAAGCTGATGGTGTAGATGAAGCCGTCGTAGCCCTTGGCGTAGATCAGCGAGGACAGGCCGAGCAGCGTCGCGGCGGACATGTAGTCGCCGGCAATGGCCAGGCCGTTCTGAAAGCCGGTGATGCCGCCGCCGGCGGTGTAGAAGTCGGCCGTGGACTTGGTGCGGCCGGCCGCCCACTTGGTGATGCCGAGCGTGGCCAGCACGAAGACCATGAACATGGCGATGGCGCTGACGTTGATCGGCTGCTTCTGGACGCCTTCAATGGCGCCAGGCGCGGCGAGGGCGAGTTGGGAGACGGCGAGCAGGGCGCCAGCCGTCAGGGCAGAAAAGGAGCGTTTCATTTGCGGGCCTCGCGCAGGATCTGTTCGTTGAGCGCGTCGAACTCGCCGTTGGCGCGGCGGATGTAGATGCCGGTCAGCAGCCAGGAGCCGACGATCAGCACGGCGCCGACCGGCCAGCCGACGGTGACGACGCCGCCCGGCGTCAGCGGCTGGGCGAGCAAAGCCGGGTTGAAGGCGGTGATCATCATGAAGGTGTAGTACGGCACCAGCACGATCAGCGACAGGGTGATCGCAAAGCGCGTACGCTTGCCGACCATTTCGGCAAATTTCGGATTGCTCCGGATCCTTGCCTGGATATTGGGTTGAGACATGACCCCTCCTTTATTGCATGGGAAATTGATACGGTTGTGCTGTTCTGTTTTTTGCTCTTTTTTCGGGCCGACCGTAGCATTTGCCGCGCTCGGCCCGCTGGGTGCTACATATTTGGATAATTCGGCCCGCCGCTCCCTTCCGGCACCGTCCACACGATGTTCTGGGTCGGGTCCTTGATGTCGCAGGTCTTGCAGTGCAGGCAGTTCTGGCTGTTGATCTGCAGGCGCGGACTGCCCTCCTCCGCGCCGAGGATTTCATAGACGCCGGCCGGGCAGTAGCGCGTTTCCGGCGCGCCGTACTTCGCGTAATTGACGCTGATGGCGACGCTCTCATCCTTCAGGCGCAGGTGGCTGGGCTGGTTTTCTTCGTGGTTGGTGGCCGACAGGAAAACCGAGGACAGGCGGTCGAAGGTCAGC
The DNA here is from genome assembly GCA_903922075.1 of uncultured beta proteobacterium. GTDB lineage: Bacteria > Pseudomonadota > Gammaproteobacteria > Burkholderiales > Rhodocyclaceae > Azonexus. The sequence goes on from CAIXSK010000306.1 coordinate 10,231, forward strand.
ACGCCGTCCGCCTTGGGATAGGCGATCTGCGAGTGGCTGTGCTTGTCGCCCAGTTGCGTGTGGTCGTCGTGGTGATGCAGCGTCCACGGCGCCTTGCCCTTGAAGACCTCGGTGTCGATGGCGCCGTAGGCCAGCGCGCCCCACAGGCCCCAC
>CAIXSK010000307.1 GCA_903922075.1 uncultured beta proteobacterium
GATGGCGACAATGGATCCAGTAATCATGGCCTGTTTTTGGAATAAATAATCCGTTGATTGTAACTGAAGGCCAATCGCCGCGGAAAGGCGCTTGGTAACACTTTGTTATTTTTCCGGCAGCCAGTGAAGCAGGCCGCGCGCCGCGCGCATTTTGCCGCCGGGCAAGCTGAGTTCCGGATGTCGGTCTGGCCCGGCGGCCAGCAACTGGCGGGCAAATTCGTCCAGGCGACTGGCGACCGGAACCTGCCAGCCCAGCTGGCGCAAACGGTGGCGCAGCAGATTCTTCAATCGGGGCAGGGACAGTGCTTTCAACGCTGGTAGGCGCGCCGCATCGCTATCACTCACTTGCTGCCAGTCGAGCGCCGCCAGATCGTCGAGCAGCCCGGCTGCTTCGCTGAAATGGGAAGCAGCCTGGGCCAGTGACGACTCGGCGGCAGGAAAACGCTGATTTAGCGCGGCCAGCGCTTCGTGGCGCAGGAAATTGCGGGTCAGCGCGGTATCGGCATTGCTCTCGTCATCGACCCAGGCGAGGCCGGTCTGGCCGGCGTAGGCCTCGATGTCGGCGCGTGAACTGGCGAGCAGCGGACGCAGAAGACGCAGCTTGCCGAAAGGCCGCTCGACCGGCATGCCGGCCGCCCCGGTCACACCGGCGCCGCGCAGCAGGTTGAACAGCACGGTTTCGGCCTGGTCGCCGCGGTGGTGGGCGAGCAGCAGACAATCGCCGGCCGTTTCGGCAAAAACCTGGTAGCGAGCCTCCCGCGCCGCGGCCTCCAGCCCCAACCCCAAGGACAGATCGACCACAACCCGGCGGATAGCCAAGGGAACCCCCAGCCGGAGGCAATAGTCGGCGCAGAACTGCGCCCAGGCGTCGGCATTGGGCGAAAGTCCGTGATGGACGTGGATGGCATCGAGGCGGCCGGCATAACCCAGCCGGTTCAGCAGATGCAGCAGGACGACAGAGTCGCAGCCACCGGAAAGCCCGACCGTCAGGCGTTCGTCCGGCCCCAGGCGGGTGGCGAGAAAGGCGCCGACCCGCTCCGGCAGATTAGCCGACAGGCTGTTCCTTGAAGCGGCCATAGCTCATCAGCCGCTCATAGCGCGTCGCCAGCAGTTCGGCCGTCGACAGCCCGGAAAGCTGCTTTAGCGCTTCCTGCAGGGCCTTCTTGAGATTTTGCGCCATCGCTGCATGGTCGCGGTGGGCGCCGCCGAGCGGTTCGCTGACGATTTTATCGATCAGGCCAAGGGTTTTCAGGCGCTGTGCGGTAATCCCCATGGTTTCGGCGGCCTCCGGCGCTTTTTCGGCGCTCTTCCACAGAATGGAGGCGCAGCCTTCAGGCGAAATCACCGAGTAAGTGGAGTACTGCAGCATCTGCACGGTGTCGCCGACGGCGATGGCCAGGGCGCCGCCGGAGCCGCCTTCGCCGATAATGGTGACGATGACCGGCACCTTCAGCTCGGCCATCACGTACAGGTTGCGGCCGATCGCTTCGGACTGGCCGCGCTCCTCGGCGTCGATGCCGGGGTAGGCGCCCGGCGTGTCGACGAAGGTCATCACCGGCAGGCCGAACTTCTCGGCCAGCTTCATCAGGCGCAGCGCCTTGCGATAGCCTTCGGGGCGCGGCATGCCGAAGTTGCGGTAGATCTTTTCCTTGGTGTCGCGGCCCTTCTGGTGGCCGATGACCATGACCGGCTGGCCGTTGAAGCGGGCCAGGCCGCCGACAATGGCGTGATCGTCGGCAAAGGCTCGGTCGCCATGCAACTCTTCGAAATCGGTGAAGATCAGCGACAGGTAATCCAGCGTGTAAGGGCGCTGCGGGTGGCGGGCAACCTGGGATATCTGCCACGGCGACAGCTTGGCGTAGATGTCCTTGGTCAGCTGGCCGCTTTTCTTTTCCAGGCGATCGATCTCTTCCGAGATATCGACGGCGGAGTCGTCCTGGACGAAGCGCAGCTCTTCGATCTTGGCTTCAAGATCGGCAATCGATTGTTCGAAGTCGAGGAAACTTGTTTTCATGGACTGCTCGTTTTCTGAATTGGCGCGCATTTTACCTCAAAGGTCAGACGCACTGCGTTTCAGTACTCGACCGGCAGCGGATCGAGGCTGCGCCACAGGTACCAGGTCGCTACCGAGCGCCAGGGACGCCAGCGTTCGCCAAAGGCGGCCAGCGTCCGGTGCGACTGCTTCTCGCCGCCGAAATAGCGCTCGAACACCGCACGCTGCAGGCCGATGTCGTCGAGCGGGAAGACATCCGGCCGCATCTGGTTGAAGATCAGGAACATTTCCGCCGTCCACCGTCCGATTCCCCGTACTTCGGTCAGTTCGGCGATCACCGCTTCATCGTCAAGGTTTACCCACGCCAGAGGGTCGAGTCTGCCGCTGGAAAAATGGCCGGCCAGATCGCAGAGATATTCGATTTTCCGCTTCGAAAGACCGCAGCCGGCCAGCCCAGCCTCGCCCAGGCCCCGCACGCGCTCCGGCGAAACTTCGCCGACCTGCGCCGAAAACCGCCCCCAAACGGCATCGGCGGCCTTGACCGAGATCTGCTGCCCGACGATGGAGCGAGCCAGGGTGCCGAAGGGATCGCCGCGGGAAAGCAGCGACAGGCCGACATAGCGCTCGACCAGTTCGGCCATCAGCGGGTCCAGACGCGATAATTCGGTCGCCGCCCGGGTCCAGTAGGCCGGCGCGGTCGGCGAAACCTGAAATGCTACGGTCGGCGGCAAAAAACGGCCAAATTCATCATCTTTCAAAGACGCGTGCCTCCCAAGTTTGCTAACATTGTGCGAAACAATCAGAGAATAGCCAATGCCCTGCTCGGACCCTATTTTCGTCCATCCGCTGCTCGGCGCGGATGATGCTTGGTCAGGTTTCCGCATCGAATTCGCCCCCGGTCGCGCCAGCCTTGAAGCGCTTTCCCGCCTGCGCGCCTCGCCGCAGTTTGAAGCACTCGACAAGCGACTGCTGTGGTTCATTCCCGCGCTCCCCGAAGCCAGCGAGGCTGCCCAGACGATGGAGCGCTCGGTCACGGTATTTTCGGCACGCAGCAGCGACCAGGACAGCGAAGCGCTGGAGCGCCTCGAAGCTGCGCTGCGCCAGGCCCAGCACAAAGTCGCCCTGGTCGTTACGCCGGAGAACAAGCTGCCGGCGACCGGCGCCTGGGACTATCTGCTGATCGGCGCCAGTCACGCCCGCAGCCTGCCGCCCTACACCCTGCTCGGCATGGCCAGTCGGACCACGGTGGTCGCCACCGACGTTCACACCCACGTCGACCGTCAATGGGCGCTCAGCAACGCCTGCACCCTGTCGTCCGGCGAATTCCTGCTGACCCGCCCGACCGGCAATCCCAAGCCCGATATCACCCGGATGAAATTGCTGAAACTGCTCGGCCTGATCTGCGAGGATGCGGACACGGGTGCCCTGGACGCCATTTTCCGGGAAGAGCCGAAGCTGTCCTACAGTTTGCTGCGCCTGGTCAATTCGGCCGCCATTTCACCGCCCAGCCCAATCACCAGCTTTACCCAGGCGATCAACCTGCTCGGCCGGCGCCAGTTGCAGCGCTGGCTGCAACTGCTGGTGTACTCCGACCCCAACAACGGCCAACACCCGAACCCGCTGCTCCAGAAGGCCGCTGCCCGTGGCCGCCTGCTCGAATTGCTGGCCGACAAGTTGCCGCAGTCGGAGCCGCCGGAAAGCGATAGCGAGATTGCCTTCATGGTCGGCACGTTCTCGCTGCTCGACGTGCTGCTTTGCATGCCCATGCCGGAAATCCTGCATCAGCTACCGCTGCCGGAAGTCGCCGCCAAAGCACTGTTGGCGCACGAAGGAAGCCTGGGACAACTGCTCGGCGCGATCGACGCAGCGGACAAGCATGACCTGAGCACGGCCACCCTCCGCCTCAAGACGCTGGGCATCGATGGCGGCGAGTTCCTCGACGCCCAGCTCGAAGCCCTCAACTGGGCCGGCAAGATTCGGCCGGCCGCCTGATCAGCCGAAACGGCCGCTCAGGAAGGGGTTGTACTTGCGTTCCTCGCCCAGGGTCGACATCGGCCCGTGGCCGGGAATGAAATCGACATCGTCGCCGAGCGGGAAGAGTTGCTCCTTGATCGAGCGGATCAGCGTGTCGTAATCGCCGCGCGGAAAATCGGTGCGGCCGATCGAGCCCTGGAACAGCACGTCGCCGACTTGTGCCAGTCGGCTCGGCGCATGGAAGAAGACGACATGCCCCGGCGTATGGCCCGGGCAATGCAGCACATCGAGTTCCACCTCGCCAAAAC
>CAIXSK010000308.1 GCA_903922075.1 uncultured beta proteobacterium
GTCAGCGTGTAGTCGCCGAAATGCGAGCGGTCGAGATCGGCGAGCTGCAGTTCGGCCTTGAAGATGGTGGATTTGAGCGCCATGGCTGCCCCGGAAAAAGGCTGGATTATCCCATGACGCCTGGCCGAAACCGGACTACGATTAACGATGTCCAACCTTCAGGAGATTGCACCATGACCGCCCTGCGCATCGCCCCTCTGCTTTTCGCCACCCTGTTCGCGGCTCAGGCCGATGCCGCCGATGCGCCGCGCCGAAAATCCGGGCTCTGGGAAATGAAGACCCAGATGGCCGGCATGCCGGGCCAGGGCCCGATGCAGATGTGCGTCGACCAGGCCAGCGACAACGTGATGCAGGAGCGCGCCAAGGAAAAGGTCAATTGCCCGGTGATGGACGTCAGCCGCAGCGCCGGCAAGGTCACCATCCACGCCGTCTGCAAGAATGAGGGTGTGACCAGCACCAGCGACTCGGTGATTACCGGCGATTTCGATTCGGCCTACCGCAACGACATGGTCGTCCGCTACGACCCGCCCCAGCACGGCATGAAGGAAATGAAGATGGTCCAGGAGGCGCGCTGGCTGGGCCCCTGCAAGTCCGGGCAGAAACCGGGCGACGTGATCATGCCCGGCGCGCAGAAATTCAACATGCAGGAAATGATGAACGACCCGCAGATGCGCGAGATGATGAAACGCCAGCCAAAGCAATGAGCCGCACTTTATAATCAGCATTTCCTTATACATGAGATCGCCATGCGCCGACTATTCCTTGCCTGCCTGCTCGCTGCCACCGGCGCCGCCCAGGCCGAAATCATCGACATCGACAACGTCCAGCTCGACAAGCTGAGCAGAAGCGGCGTGCCGGTCATCGACATCCGCCTGCAATCGGAGTGGGAAGAAACAGGCATCGTTTCCGGCAGCAAGCTGCTGACCTTCTTCGATGAAAAGGGCAAGGTCGACGCCCCGGCCTGGCTGGAGAAGGTCAAACCCATCGCCAAGCCAAACGAGCCGGTCATCGTCATCTGCCGCAGCGGCAACCGGACCAAGGCGGTCAGCCAGTTCCTGTCGCAACAGGCCGGCTACGCCACGGTCTACAACGTCAGGCAGGGCATCAAGGGCTGGATCGCCGCCGGCGGCCCTGTCGTGCCGGCCAACCAGACCATCGCTTCGTGCAAGGCCGCGAAGACTTGCTGATCCAGGCCGTCGACCGCCAGCGCTGCGCCAGTTGCGAACGCTGGTCCGGTCCGCGTCAGCCCGGCGAGCAGGCGGGAACGGTGCTCATCGAATCGGAAACCGTCGAAGGCCTCTGCCAGGGCGGGCCGTGGGACGGCTCGGAAAGGCGCGCCCGCTCGGCCTGCGGGCATTGGAGCCGGTGGTCGGCCTTGCCGACGACCGACTGATTTTGATTTTTGGCCTTTTTTGAGGCCGACCGTAGCATTCCGGGTTTCTGCCCGGATTACTCGTCGAACTCGTTCGGCAGCGCGGCAATATCGGCCGCCACGGCCGGCACCGGCGCGGCCAGGCGCGCAGCGCGCAGGGCCGGCGTTTCCAGGCTGATCCGCCCGAGGGCGCCGCTGCGGTAATCGACGAGCAGGATCGCCGAAGCCTTTTCCATATCGAGTTCGCCGCCCCGCCCCTTGATCAGGCAGCCGCGCTTTTTGGCGACGCCCTCGATCACGCCGACCGCGTCGAGGCCTTCGATGGCGAAACCGTAGCGGGCCTTGAGCAGGGACGGATAGTGGTCGAGCAGGAACCCGGCCAGCCAGGTGCCGACTTCCTCGTCGATGTAGGCGTTGACACCGACCGCGTGGCTGGCGGCCAGCATCAGGCCGTCGACCGGGTGGGCGATCTTCGGCCACAGCATCCCCGGGGTGTCGTAGAGGGTCAGGCGGTTGCTGATGTCGATGCGCTGCTGGCTCTTGGTCACCGCCGGCTGGTCGCCGACCGCTGCCACCTTCTTTTTGACCATGGCGTTCATCAGCGTCGATTTGCCGACGTTGGGAATGCCCATGATCATCAGGCGCAGCGGCTTGACGGCGTCGTTGCGATGCGGCGCCAGCTTCTGGGCCAGGCCGGGGATGCGCGCCACGTCGCTGGCTTTCTTGCATGAAATGGCGACCGCCTTGACGCCAGGCTGGGCGTCGAAATAAGCCAGCCAGGCCTTGGTCGCCTCGGGGTCGGCGAGATCGGCCTTGTTCAGCAGCTTCAGGCACGGGCGCTGGCGGAAGACGCGCAGCTCGTGGATCATCGGGTTGCTGCTCGCCTGCGGCAGGCGGGCGTCGAGCACCTCGACCACGACATCGGCCACGGCCAGCGTCTCGCCGGCCTTCTTGCGGGCCGAGGTCATGTGCCCCGGGAACCATTGGATGGACATCAAACTTTCCTTTAACCGCCGGTGACCGGCGGGAAGAACGCAATCTCGTCGCCGTCCTTGATCGTGGCGTCGAGTTTGACCATGTCGTGATTGACCGCGCAGCGCAGGTTCTTGGCGGTGGCCAGCACGGCGCGGCCCTGCCCGGCCAGCCAGTCGCGCAACTGGCCGACGGTGCTCACCTCGCTGGGGAGTTCCAGATGTTCGGCGCCGGTGCCGAGCGCCTCCTTGAGGCTGGCGAAATACAAAACGCGAACGGTCATGACAGCAGTTCCGAGAAGGGGATGAAATGCACCAGGTCGCCACGGCGGACGGCCTGTTTCGGCGGGTTGTCGACCAGGCCGCTGCCCCAGGCCAGCGACGACAACACGCCCGGCCCCTGGTTGGGGAAGAGTTCGACGGTGCCGCGCTCGCTGAGGCGGGCGCGCAGGAATTCGCGACGGGCGTCGGGCTTAGTCCAGTCGTAGTCGGCCGGCAGCTTGAGGCCGCGCGGCAGGACGTCGGCGATGCCCTTCAGGCGCAGCACGAAGGGGCGGACGAAGATCATGAAGGTGACGATCGACGAGACCGGATGCCCGGGCAGACCGATGAACCAGCTGTTGCCGCCTTCGGCGCAGCGCACCGTGCCGAAGGCAAGCGGCTTGCCGGGCTTGGCAGCGAGCTTCCACATTTGCAACTGGCCTTCCGCTTCGACGGCCGGCTTGACGTGGTCTTCCTCGCCGACCGAAACGCCGCCGCTGGTCACCACCAGGTCGTTGTCGGCCGCGGCGCGGCGCAGGGCGTCGCGGGTCGCCTCGAAATCGTCGGGCACGGCGCCGAGGTCGCGCACTTCGCAGCCCAGGCCTTCGAGCAGCGCGCCCAGTGCGTAGCGGTTGGAGTTGTAGATGCCGCCGGGCGGCAGCGGTTCGCCGGGCTGGACCAGCTCGTCGCCGGTGAAGAAGACGCCGACGCGGACACGGCGGAAGACCGGCAGTTGCGGCAGGCCGGCGGCGGCGGCCAGGGCGACGTCCTGCGGGCGCAGGCGGATACCGGCGGCGAGCAGATCGGCGCCGGCCAGAAAATCCTCGCCGAGCGGGCGGACGAAGGTGCCGGCGACCGGCACTTCGTTGAAGACGACACTGCCCTCGCTGGCAGTCGTCACTTCCTGCATGACCACGGTGTCGGCACCGGACGGAATCGGTGCGCCGGTGAAGATGCGGGCGGCGGTGCCGGGCTGCAGCGGCGTCGGCGCGGCGCCGGCCGGGATGCGCTGGCTGACCGGCAATTCGGTGCCGGCGGCCGGGATGTCGGCGGCGCGCACGGCGTAGCCGTCCATCGCCGACATCGCGCTGGGCGGCACCGAGATGGTCGATTGCACGGCAACGGCCAGCACGCGACCGGCGGCGGCGTTGAGCGGCACGTGGCGGATTTCCTCGACCGGCTTGGCGGCGGCGAGCAGTTTGTCGATGGCTTCTTCGTAACTCAGCATCGGGTTTCCAGGTTCAGGGTCGTGATCAGGAATTGGGCAATGGCCTCGGCGTCGTTGATCGGCAGCACGGGCAGCGTCGTCGCCGGCGCATCGTTGGAAGCGACGGCGACGATGTCGGGGCGGTCGGGAAAGAGGGGCGGCTTGCCGTTGGCAGCGCGATAGACCTCGATCTTGGGCAGTGGTTCCTGCTTGAAACCCTCGATCAGCACCAGGTCGCAGGGCGACAGGTGGGCGAGCAGCTCGTTCAGCGTCGGCTCGCCCTCGTCGCGCCGTTCGTGCATCAGCGCCCAGCGGTCGCCGCAGGAGAGCAGCACCTCGCTGGCGCCAGCCTCGCGGTGGCGGTAGGAGTCCTTGCCCGGGCGATCGATGTCGAAGCCGTGGTGGGCGTGCTTGATCACCGAGACCTTGAGGCCGCGCGCGGTCAGTTGCGGGAGGATTTTTTCCAGCAGCGTCGTCTTGCCGGAGCCGGACCAACCGGCAATGCCAAAAACTTTCATGGGGCGAATTTTACCTTGTCACAACCTGGAAACTTCAGTTGAGTGGGCACGATGGCGCGATCGGGCGGGCGCATGGCGCGAAGCGACGACGCTGCAGGCCGGCGCCTGCAGGGAGAAGCGACAAAGCCAGGCGCCCGTCCGGGCGTGCCAGCGTACCCACAGCGCCTTAGCGGTCAACTGAAATTTCCAGGTTCTACGAATACCGGCGCGAAACCGCCGCCCGGCGTCCGGAAATTGGTGGTCTGACCCTGATACAAACGGGCGGCGACCAGTTGGATGTGGCCAGCGTAGACGTAGCAGCGGAGGTCGGCCTTCATCGTCGCCTCGCCGTCGGCGAGCGGCACGAGATGTTCGGAGGGCGGCGCGATTTCCTGGGCGATGTAGCCGCCATGCAGGATTTCCTCGAACACCCGGCGGGTCAGCTTGTCGCCGCGATAGGCGGCACGGCTGCCGAAACCGGCCGGCGGCTTGAAGAACCAGCGCTTGCGCTCAGCCCAGAATCGCTCGGCCTGCTCCGGCGTCACGGCAACGGTTTGCGGGATGCCGGCGAGCAGCGTTTTACGGGGGGCTTCGCCGACGCCCAGCGCCTGCAGCGTGGCATCGTCGGAGAGCAGCATCAGGTTGCGCTTGTCGGCGTAGAGCGCGTGGGCGCGGGGGTGCGGGGTCAGGACCACGCCGCCGTTTTCGAAAATTGCCCGAATTTTGCCATTGACCGTAGCATCGAGCGAAAAATCGGTCAGCCGGTTGTAGATCAGGTCGACCGGCTGGCCGGCGAGCAAAAGTCGCTCGCCGTCGCTGGTGAAATCGCCCGGATCGGCGACCACGGCAGCGATGCCGTGTTCTTCGAACAGCTCCTTAAACAGCGTGAATTCGGGGGCGAGAAACTGTTCGGCCGGGTTGTCATCGACGATGGCGATCCGCTGCAGGGGGGCATCGCCGCGCTCCCGCCGCCATTCCTCGCGGAACATGGCGACAAACGCGTCGCGTATCCGGGCGCCCTCCCCGGTCCGGCCGCAGGCGGCCAGCAGGTAGGCGTTGAGCAGGCCGCCGCCGGCGTTGGTGTTGATCTCGATCAGCCTGGGGCCGGCCTCGGTCAGGTGGAAGTCGTAGCCCATGAAGACGCCGTGCGTCTGGCCCGGCAGGCGGGCGATGGCCGGCGCCCGAGCCAGGGCGTGTGCCTGGTAGCCCGGCAGCGCGATGACCGATTCGATGGCGGCGACGAGTTCGGCCATGGCCTGCATCGTTCCGCCGGCCACGGTGATCGTGGCCGAGGAAAAGAATTGCGGCTGGCGCTGGCGAATGGAATTGAAGGTGGAGATCATTGATTCAGATTCGTTGGCTCGATTTGATGTATCTGGCGTTCGGCGTAGACGCGTCGAAACATCGGCACCAGCAGTTTATTCCCGACCTCGCTGAGGTGATCGTCGTCACTGAAATACGGCTGCATATTCCGGCTGCCATAGCAACGATCTGCATCGCAAAGGAATTCCGTGGGGTCGAGAATGCTTACACCGCATTGACGCGCAGCTTCATCCTGAGCCTCCCAAACCCACTGGTTCCGGGAAAGATAATCGGCCCGAGTGATCGAGACATCCTCGCGCACCCCGCGAAGGAGGCGGCGGGACAGAACCCGCGGCACATCAACGCCCATCTCCGGGATCGGACGGACCAGATACACCTTGCGCTGGTTGGCTGCCTGACAAGCGGTTTTTACGATGGCCGCCTTGAACTCGGCGAAAAGTCGCTCATCACGCGTCTCATACGGCTGCGAGAAGTAGGCGTCGGGTCTAGACGAGGCTTGGCTATCCTCGTTGCCACCGAAAACATGCGCTGCGTAGCGATTGGCGATCACCACGGGGATCTCGCCCGGCAGGCTGTCCAGGCGGCCAGTCGCCCAATTGACGAACGCCTGGCAGGCATAATTGCCCTTCTTTTTCGCCAGGAATTGCGGGGTGAATTTCAGATCCAGAATATAAGAGCAGTTGCTGTAGGACCACTGCACCACCCCGGCATTCGCTCCGCCCGCCTCGGCGATCGCCGTGACCATTGCGGAAGTATGGCTATCGCCAAGCGCGATGACATGCCAGGTTTCGCCCCCCCAGACGCAGGAAGGCGACTCGATACCGCGCTTGGCATGGCATGTCTCCCGACGGGGGTTGATGCTTGCCGAAGCGGCAGCCACACGCTCCACCTCAGGCGACAGCCGCCCTTCGAAACCGTTGCCCTGACGAATCGCAAACGCCGGTAACAACGCCGCCCCGAATACAGCACTGACACCGACCCAGAATCGCAACGGCGACAAATTGGCCAGGTAGCGACGTACCGGGAGTTCAACCCACCGGCACGACGCATGCCCGAAGAGCAAGGTCAGGGCAATTCCCGCTGAAATTGCCACGGGATTTTTCTGCTGCTCGACAAAGCTCAGTGCGACGACCATCGGCCAGTGCCAAAGGTAAAGCGAATACGAACGATCACCGAGCCACTGCGCGACATGGCCCCCTGTCCAGAGCGAACGGTCGCGATGTGCCGCCAGGATCATCATCGCGCCCAACACCGGCAGCGCGGCACGCCACCCCGGCCACGCCGTGCCCCCATCGAAGATCAGGACGGCGAGCGCAATCATGGCGAGACCAAGCAGTTCGACGGCCACTTTCGTCCGCTGCTCGAAATCGAGGCGTCGCGCCAGCAGGAAAACCAGCCCGCCGGCCAGCATTTCCCAGGCACGCGCCTGCAGCAGATAAAAGGCGCCGCTTGACGATTGCGAGGTCATGATCACCGAGGCGGCCAATGAGAGTGCGCAGCCAAGCAGAAACACAATCAGTTGCACGGTGCGCCCCGGCCAAAAGCGCCATACGGTGGCCAGGACAATGGGCAGCAACATGTAAAACTGCCATTCGACGGATAAGGACCAAGTATGCAGCAGCCATTTCTGATGCGAGGCGACATCGAAATAGCCTGCCTCGCTCGAGAACCGGCTATTGGAAAAGAAGCCCAGCGCGGCGATGGCGTGCCTGGCAAGCTGTTCGTAGTCACTCGGCGGCACGACGAAATAACCGACGCCGAGAAGAATTAGGCACAGCACGAGCAAGGCCGGCACGATTCGCCGAATCCGCGCTGCGTAAAAATCAAGCAAGGAAAACTGACCGAGCTCCAGCCCCTTGACGACAATGGACGTCATCAAATAACCGGAAATCACGAAAAACACATCGACGCCGACGAAGCCCCCGGAAAATCCCGGAACGTTGAAGTGATAAAGGATGACCGCCATGACGGCCCAGGCGCGCAGGCCGTTGATGTCGGAACGGAAGCCGGTGAGCAGGCGATCTCCAGACATATCAGTTTCGCAGCGCCATGAAAGAATCCATCAACGGGTGGCAAAAAAATCGAGCACGACCTGCAGTTCGCGGGTCCGTTTCATCGGCGGCAGACTTTGCCAGACGCGGCGGCCGTAGGGCTTTGATATGAGTCGGGGATCGCAGATCATCAGCACGCCCTTGTCGCTTTCGTCGCGGATCAGGCGGCCGGCGCCCTGCTTGACGTTGATCACGGCGCGCGGCAACTGGTACTCCATGAAGGCGTTGCGGTCTTCCTTTTTCATCTGCTCGATGCGCGCCGAGAGCACCGGATCGTCGGGCGGCGCAAAGGGAATCTTGTCGATGACGACCAGCGACAGCGCCTCGCCGCGCACGTCGACGCCTTCCCAGAAGCTCTGACTGCCGACCAGGATCGATGCGCCGTGATGGCGGAAACGTTGCAGCAGATCGTTCTTGCTGCCCTCGCCCTGGACCAGCAAGGGCATGTCGAGTCCTTCGTCCTCCAGCTTGGCCTTGAGCAGCTCATGCGTCCGACGCATGGCGCGCAGGCTGGTGCACAGGAAGAAGGCACCACCCTTGGCTGCCTTGACCGCCGGCCAGGCTGCCTCGACGACGGTGTCGGTGTAGTTCCAGGCGTTCGGATCGGGCATGCCGAGCGGCGCGTAGAGGATGGCCTGGCTGTCGTAATCGAAAGGGCTGTGCCAGCAGGCCGAATCCGGCTCGCCGAGGCCGAGCTCGGCGCAGTAGTGGTGGAATTTGCCCTGCACGGCCAGGGTCGCCGAGGTGAAAATCCAGGCCCGCGGATGGCCGCCCATCTGTTTGCGGAAGATTTCCGCAACATTGAGCGGCGTCGAAGTCAGTTGCAGCGAATGGGTGAAGGCCTCGGCCCAGCGCACGTAGCTGAGGTCGGTCAGGTTCTGCCACTGGCCGAGCCGCTGCTCCAGCTCGACCGCCCGCTGCCAGCATTTTTCCAGCCCTTCGGCCCGTTCGGCCTGGGTCTGCAGCAGGGCGGCGAAGGCGGCAACCTCTTCTTCCAGCGCCTGCAGGGCCGGGGCGAAATCGGGTTTTTCCAGCAGTTGACCGTAGGAAAAGCGCCCGCTGTCGATGCCGACCGCCAGCCGCAAATCCTTGGCCGCCTTCTCGACCTTCTTGCTGGCTTCCGGCAGGGCCAGGCAATCGCGCGCCGAGGTCAGCGCCTCGGCCCGGGCGTCGCGGGCCAGATCGAGCACCTGGGCGGTCGATACCGTGTCGCCGAAGAACAGCGTGGCCACCTCCGGCAACTGGTGCGCCTCGTCGAAGATCACCGTGTTGCAGGCGGGGAGCAGTTCGGCCATGCCTTCGTCACGCAACATCACGTCGGCGAAGAACAGGTGGTGATTGACGACGACCAGATCAGCCGCCATCGCCTCGCGCCGCGCCTGCATCACGAAGCATTCCTTGTAGTCCGGGCACTCCTGGCCGAGGCAGTTGTCGCGCGTCGAGGTGGCGTGGCCCCAGACCGGCGAATTCTCGGAAACCTCGATGCACTCGGCCTTGTCGCCGCTCTGCGTGGTCTTGGCAAAGACCGAAATGCGGCGGGCGTCGGCGGCGTCCTCGCGGGTCAGGAAACGGCCGTCGGCGATGGCGTGCTGCAGGTGGTAGGGGCAGACGTAGTTGGCCCGGCCCTTCAGCAGCGCGATCTTGACCGGCGCCTTCAGCGCGTCGCGGACCATTGGCAGGTCCTTGTTGAACAGCTGGTCCTGCAGGGTCTTGGTGCCGGTCGACAC
>CAIXSK010000309.1 GCA_903922075.1 uncultured beta proteobacterium
TCCAGGTCGTGCATGGCCAGGAAGAAACCGGAGCCGAGTTCCTCGGACATCTGGATCGCTTCCAGCCGCTGTTTGGCCTGCTTGGTCATCGCCTTCTCGTCCTGGACCAGCAGGTAGGCGTAGGCCTGGTGGTGCGAGCGGCCGACACGGCCGCGCAGCTGGTGGAGCTGGGCGAGGCCGAACTTCTCGGAGCGGTTGATCAGGATGGTGTTGGCGTGCGGGTTGTCGATGCCGGTTTCGATGATGGTCGTGCACAGCAGGACGTTGGCGCGCTGGCCGGTGAAGTCGCGCATCACGCGCTCCAGTTCGCGTTCGTTCATCTGGCCGTGGCCGATGACGATGCGCGCCTCGGGGACCAGCTTTTCCAGCTTTTCCCGCATGTTCTCGATGGTGTCGACCTCGTTGTGCAGGAAATACACCTGGCCGCCGCGCTTCAGTTCGCGCAGCACGGCTTCGCGGATGATGCCGTCGGAGAACTTGGAAACGAAGGTCTTGATCGCCAGCCGCTTTTGCGGCGCGGTGGCGATCACCGAGAAATCGCGCAGGCCTTCCATGCTCATCGCCAGCGTGCGCGGGATCGGCGTTGCGGTCAGGGTCAGCACATCGACCTCGGCGCGCATCGCCTTCAGGGTTTCCTTCTGGCGGACGCCGAATCGGTGTTCCTCGTCGATGACGACCAGGCCCAGGCGCTGGAACTTGACGTCCTTGCCGATCAGCTTGTGCGTGCCGATGATCACGTCGATCTTGCCCTCGGCCAGTTCCTGCAAGGCCTGCGCCGATTCCTTAGCGGTCTTGAACCGGGAGATTTCGGCGATCTTGACCGGCCAGTCAGCGAAGCGGTCGACGAAGGTCTGGTAATGCTGTTCGCAGAGCAGGGTGGTCGGGCACAGCACGGCGACCTGCTTGCCGCCGGCCACCGCGCAGAAGGCGGCGCGCAGCGCGACCTCGGTCTTGCCGAAGCCGACGTCGCCGCAGACCAGCCGGTCCATCGGCTTGCCGGAGCGCATGTCCTCGATCACCGCGGCAATCGCCTGCGCCTGGTCGTTGGTTTCCTCGAAGCCGAAGCCGTCGGCGAAGGCCTCGTAGTCGTTTTCCTGGAATTCGAAGGCGTGGCCCTGGCGGGCGGCGCGGGCGGCGTACAGGGTGAGCAGTTCGGCGGCTGTGTCGCGCGCCTGCTCGGCTGCCTTGCGCTTGGCCTTCTCCCACTGGCCGGAACCGAGCGTGTGCAGCGGCGCGGCATCCGGCTCGGCGCCGGAGTAGCGCGAAATCACGTGCAACTGGGCGACCGGCACGAAGAGCTTGGCTTCGTTGGCGTAATGCAGTTCGAGGAATTCCTGCTCGCCGGTGCCGAGGTCCATGCGGATCAGACCCCGGTAGCGGCCGATGCCGTGGCTTTCATGGACGACCGGGTCGCCGACCTTGAGTTCGGTCAGGTCCTTCAGCCAGTTGTCGAAACTGGCCTTGCGCGCGGCTTCGCGGCGGGTGCGGCGCGGAGCGCCGGCGTAGAGCTCGGTTTCGGTGATGAAAGCGAGTTGTTGTCCCCCCGCGGGCAGGGCGAAACCGCCATGCAGCGGGCCGACACCCAGCGCCAGCGGCGCATCGGTGGCCGCGAAACCGGCGAAGTCGGCACTGGCCGCCGGCTTCAGGCCATGTTCGGCGAGCATGGTGGCCAGCGTTTCGCGGCGGCCGGCCGATTCGGCCAGCAACAGCACGCGCCCGGGCTGGCCGGCGAGGTAAGTCTTCAGCTTGCCGAGCGGGTCTTCGGCGCGGCGGTCGACGGCGATATCGGGCAGGGCGGTCGCCGCAGAAATTTCATTTTTGGCCGAAAAAACCAGCCGACCGTAGCATTTGGCCGCTGCGAAGAAGGCCTCGTCGGTCAGGAACAGTTGTTCCGGCGGCAGCAGCGGCCGGGCCTTGTCGCCCTGCAGCAGGCTGTAGCGCGAGCGGGTTTCGCTCCAGAAGGCGGCGATGGCGCCCGGCGCATCGCCATGCGTGACGAACACTGCATCCTTGGGCAGGTAGTCGAAAACGGTGGCCGTTTCGTCGAAGAACAGCGGCAGGTAGTACTCGATGCCGGCGCTGGCGATACCCTGGGAGACGTCCTTGTAGATGCCCGACTTGGCCGGGTCGCCCTCGAAAGTCTCGCGGAAGCACTGACGGAAATGCGTGCGCCCCTTGTCGTCCAGCGGGAATTCGCGGGCTGGCAGCAGGCGCACTTCCGGCACCGGATAGACCGTGCGCTGGGTATCGACGTCGAAGGTCTTGATGCTCTCGATCTCGTCGTCGAACAGGTCGAGCCGGTAAGGCAGCTGCGAACCCATCGGGAAGAGGTCGATCAGCCCGCCGCGGATCGAATACTCGCCGGGCGACACCACCTGCGTCACATGCGCATAGCCGGCCAGCGTCACCTGGCTGCGGAACTTCTCGGCGTCGAGTGTCTCGCCCTTCTTGAAGGCGAAAGTGTAGGCGGCCAGAAAAGCCGGCGGCGCCAGCCGATAGACGGCGGTCGAGGCCGGCACCAACAGGATGTCCAGCTCGCCCTGCGTCGCCGCCCACAAGGTCGCCAGGCGCTCGGAAACCAGGTCCTGGTGCGGTGAGAAGGTGTCGTAAGGCAGCGTTTCCCAGTCCGGCAACAGGCGCACGCGCAGGTTCGGTGCAAACCACGGAATCTCGTCGAGCAGCCGCTGCGCATCGCCTGCATTGGCGGTGACCACGGCGAGCAGCTTGCCGGGGTTGCCGGTGGCGATTTCAGCCAGCGCCAGCGCATCCGACGACCCGGCGAGCGACGGCAGATCGATACGGGCACCGGCCTTGGGCAGGGCGGGGAGGGGAAGCAGGGGCTTGTGAGCGGACACTAAGAGGCGGGCGGCGTTACGGGGCTTGGATTATAGCCGCTTCGGGCGGGGCGGGTTTTGTGTGCATTGGCGGCGGATGCCACGATTTTGGGTGGTAAGATGCCAAGTGAATTTAATTCCAGAAACTCCCAAATGTCTCGCCTACTCAAGCTCAGTCTCGTCACTCTTGGCCTACTTCTCGCGGGGGCTTTCGGCTATTTGTATAGCGATTATCGCGCCAAGGACGCCTATGGCGAACATTTCATATCTGAGGCTTTTTCACGCGAGTATCACGAGGCGCGTCACGATCTTGGCATTGTTCGCCTTCTTTCGGAGAATAAGACCGACGCTGCTCTTCAAATGGCACAGCATCGCTACTACAGCCGTCTTTTTTTCGCCGCGGACATCGCTTCCCAGTCCTCAAACCCCAATTTGCGTCAAATGCTGGAAATACCGCTGGCTGAGGCAAAGGAGTTTCTGAAGTCTTACCCCTATCAATTCCAAACCGAGCTGGACCAAAGCAAATGGGCTGCGCTTATTCAGTCGCCACAGAATAAATAGGCGCCTGACCCGCTTGGAGGTCAGTGAAACTTCGCCTAATGCGTGAATGAACAGCATTGGGGCAGACCCCTATGGTTATTATCTCGGGCATCTTCAAAAGGAGTCGTCATGGTCATTCGCGTCGTCAGACTAGGCAGTCCGCGGATTGAAGACGAAGGCACCCGGATCGGTACGGTTCGTCGCCCGCCGCGCGGTGTTCCCAAGGCGGAGTTCGCGTCCCGGAACTGGTACGACGTCTGGTTTCCGAATCTGGCGCCCAGTGTGGAAACCTTGAAGCTCGGGCAGGAAGCCGTGACGCCCGCGCAGTGGTCGGCGTTTGCCAAAAAATACCGCGCAGAAATGTCGAAGCCCGAGGCACAACATGCACTTGAGCTGTTGGCGGCGCTCTCCCGGAGCAGCAATTTTTCAGTTGGTTGCTACTGCGAGGACGAAGAGCACTGCCATCGTTCCGTGCTGCGCGAGCTGCTGGTCGAGAAGGGCGCTGACCTTGATGGGCAGCAGAAGGGGCCGGGCCCGAATTAGAGCCGTTGAACCAAGGCGGCGGGTACCTGCTTGCTAACCATTTTGCTCGGCCGTCCTCCGATTCCTGCCTACGTGCGTTAAGCTGTTTGGGATATGAACCGGTGATCGCACAGAGGCTGATTGCCGGGGAGTCGTCCCTGAGCCTGACACGGAATCCACTCTCTTGAACCGGAAGGAAGAACGAAATGATCCAGACCAACTCGCTGCTCCGTTCCCTGATTGCCATCGTCGCCATTTCTGCGGCTGTCGCCGCTTGCGGCAAGAAGGAAGATCCAGCCGCTACGGCCAACAAGGCTGCCGAAGAGGCCGTCAAGGCGGCTGGCGATGCCGCGAAGACGGCGGCCGAAAAGACTGGCGATGCGGCCAAGGCAGTCGGTGAGGCAGCCAAGGCCAATGCCGAGAAGGCGGCGGAAGAAGCCAAGACCGCTGCCGCTGAAACCGCCGAAAAGGCCAAGGAAACCGCCGGAAAAGTTGCTGAGGAAACCAAGGAGGCCGCCCAAAAGGCCAAGGACGCCGTCGCCAAGTAATCGATCTCGGCCCGTATAAGCAAATGGCCCGCCTGAGTGCGGGCCATTTGCTTGGGGCATGCGTACGGTATGGCGCCTGGAGGGGTGCTGCGCGGCAAGCGGCAGGTGCGGCCAGTACCGATACTTCCTGGGCAGGAAGGAATCTCCTTCGTTCTAGCTCGCGCGGTGCAAATGCAATTCGCCGGTATTGCTGCGGCTGGCGTTGATCAGCACCTTGCTGATCTGGACCGTCGGCTGGACGTTGGTGTAGTTGGGAATGTCGGCCATGATGGCCTCGGCGTGGGGGCCGAAGGCGGCCTGGAAGGCTTCGACGGTTTCGAAGAACAGGTGGCAGACGGCGGCGTAGGGCGCGGCGCTGTCCGGTGCGTCGCCGGCCATGCCTTCGTCCACGGCGATGCCCTTGCAGGCTTCGCCCAGTTTGTCCTTGACCATGGGCATGTGCTGGTTGCAGTAGTAGTCCATGTCGAAATGGCTGCCGGTGGCGTTGGGGTAGAGGACGCTGACCTTGATCATGGTGGTTTCTCCGGTGGTGGGCTGGTGGTCGGGTGGCGCTTGCGGCACCTTCATCTATCGTAGCAGTTGGCGCGCGCCAGCGCCGGTTTTCGCCAAATGCTATCCCCCAAGGGGACTGATGAAGCTCCTGCGCAGCAAGACGGCCAGCAAAGCTGGCGCGTCGCTGTGGATTCCTGCGGGGCGCGGTCGCCCGGAAAAATTGGCCAAAATCCGGAAAGCGCTCCGCATGCGGTCGGTTTCCCCTGGCCGGCAAGTGCGCAAGATTCGGGTCGCCGGATCGCAGCCAGCCGGCGAAACTGTGGCCATGCTGCGCCGAACGGCCGGTGTACCATAGACTGGACCATGCCCATGACCGACTACGACCGCATCGCCAAGGCCATCGAATTTATCGCCGACCGGGTCGATCGCCAGCCGACGCTGGAGGAGATCGCGGCGCACCTGCATTTGAGCCCGTTTCATTTCCAGCGCCTGTTCTGTCGCTGGGCGGGAGTGACGCCGAAGCGTTTTCTGCAGGTACTGACGGTGGCGCGCGCCAAGCGTCTGCTGGCCGAGTCAAAGCCGCTGCTGGCGGTGTCCGATGCGCTTGGCCTGAGCAGCGGTTCGCGCCTCTACGATCATTTCGTCCAGCTTGAAGCGGTGACGCCGGGGGAGTTCAGGATGCGCGGCGCCGGGCTGGTTATCCGCTTTGCCGTGCACGACACGCCCTTCGGCCCGGCCTTCGTAGCGACGACGCCGCGGGGGATTTGCCGATTTTCCTTTGTCGATGACGGCGGTGTCGACAGGCAGCTATCCGCGCTGCGGGCGCAGTGGCCGCTGGCCGATCTGCTTGAGGATGGCCGGCCAGCGCAGGCGATGATCGGCGCCTTGTTCGGCGCGCCTGACGTCCGGCCGGCGGTGCGGCCGATTTCGCTGCATGTGTCGGGCACCAATTTTCAGGTCAGCGTCTGGAAGGCGTTGCTGAATATTGCGCCGGCGACGCTGGCCAGCTATACCCAGGTGGCCGATGCGGTCGGCCGGCCGCAGGCGGCACGCGCCGTCGGGCAGGCGGTCGGCGCCAATCCGGTCGCCTTGCTGATTCCCTGTCACCGGGTGATTCGGGAAAGCGGCGAAGTGGGCGGCTATCATTGGGGAGGCACGCGCAAACTGGCCATCCAGGCCTGGGAGCAAGCCAGGGCATGAATCGGGAGCCTGAATTGAGCATCGAGAAAATCTTCATCAGTGCCGAGCGCGGCGGCCTGCAGGTCGACTGCGCACGTGTGGCGCTGGTAACCGGCATGGGCATCGTCGGCGACCGGAGTTTCGGCAAGAACGCCTACCCCGGGCAGAGCGTGACGCTGGTCGAGGCGGAAGAAATCGAGCTTTTTTGCGCCGAGCAGGGGCGGACGGTCGATCTGGCCATGACCCGCCGCAATCTGGTGACGCGTGGCGTACGCCTGAACGGGCTGGTCGGCCGGGAGTTCATGGTGGGAACGGCCCGCCTGCGGGGCGTCGAATTGTGCGAACCGTGCTCGGCGCTGGGGCAGCTGCTGGCCGATACCTCGCTGGCCCCGGCCGAGGTGGTCCGTCGCTGGGTGGGGCGTGGCGGCCTGCTGGCGGAGGTACTGGCGTCGGGAAGCGTGGCGCCGGGCGAGCGCCTGGTGGTTATCGGCTGACAGCCGGGGCCAAATGCTACGGCCATAGAATCAACGGCTGGCCCTAGGGTCGATCGGAAATTTTGGCCAAAATTGAAAACGGGGCGCGAGCCCCGTTTCTATTTCCCTGATGCACCCGGTTGGCTACATGCCGAGCGAGCGGAGCAGTTCGTCCTGGTCGCTCGAGGCGGCTGGCGGCGAAGCGGCGGCGGGCTTTTGCGCGTGATACTGGGCGATCAGTTCGTCCGGGTCCGGCGCTTCGCTAGCCTCGAAGTCGTTGAGCTTGATGAACTCGGTCTTGTCCATCGCCAGTTCGAGGTAAAAGATGTTGTTCTGGCCGGTGTAGAAGGTGACGCGGCGGGCTTCGGGCTTGTCCAGGTTGGTGTCGACGCTGAGCATGACCTGCTTGTTGAGGACCAGCATTTTCGGCTGGTTCTGCGTGATGTGGGTTTGCAACTCACGGTCAACCTTGCCGGTGAAGTCGCCGACGATCTGGTTCATCAGCTCGCCCATCACGTTGCTGACTTCGTCGGCCGTGTGGGTGGTGGCCAGATCGCCCTTGGCCATGCCCATGTGCAGCATGTAGCTCTCGTACAGTTCCATGGCGGCGCTGGCCGAGAAGTTGATGACGACCAGCCCGGAGAAGCCGCCGTCGAACAGCACGAAGCAGCCGATGTCGGGCTTCAGGCAGGTCTTGGTAATGCGCTGGACCATGCCGGAGTAGTGGATCTGGCTCTGCGTGGCGATGGTCAGCACCTTGGTCACCGAATTGCACAGGCTTCTCAGGATGTCTTCGGTACCGTAGATGACGGCGTTGTTTTGGCTGCTCATGATGGCGAATGGGTCCGGCGATGGAAGTGGCTGAATATATAGCACAGTCGGCGCGGTGTCAGCGGCATTTGGCCGGCCGGCGTGCAATCCCGGTCAGCGGGGCGGCTTGCTCCAGACTTCGCGGCAGGTATCGATTTCCTCGTCGGTCATCACCGGCTTGATCTGGCAGCGCGCTTCCCAGGCGGCTTGTGTCCGCTGGCGTTCGAGTGCGGCAAGCTCATTGTTCTTGACGCGATCTGCAGCGTCGCGCCGCTTCTGCTCCTCGGTGGCGGCAATGGCCGCCTGCGCGGCCTCTTGGCGGCGCTTGTCTTCGGCCGCCGCCTCGGCGAGCTTGCGCGTAGCGAGGTCTTCGGCATCCGCCCTGGCGCGGGCGGCGGCCCTGGCTTCGCGGATGCGGCGCTGGCTCGGGTCCTGTTCATCTTCTGCCGCCGTCGGTCCCGTGCCGGCGTTGTTGGCGTTACCGTCGGATCGGCCGGAGCGGCCCACGACATTGCGGACGACACCGCCACCACCTTCGCCGGCATGAGCTTCGTCGGCGTGATTCGGGTGGCTGCCGGAAGAGGAATGGGACGGTGCGTGAGATGAACCGCGGGATTTGGCCACGGCATCGGCCGAAATGCCGAGGGACATGGAAACAAGTACGGCAACAACGGCGGCGTGGATCATGTGGTTTTCCCCCTGCAGGACTGTTTTTTTAAATTGGCGTCCATTTTACACAGCCTGCTCGCCGAGGGAATCGATGGGTATGACCAGAAGCTATTCCATGGTGCTAATATTCGGCCCGTCAGAAAAAATCCAGAAATTTTTTTGGCCGAAGAATGTCCACGCTCATTGAACAGCGGTCTGGCATGGACCGGCGCCGGAACACCGGCAAATGCTGATCACCGACCTATCGTTTCTGCAATGGGCCACGCAAATCGCGGCTTTTCAGCGGGGTCTGGCGAGCTGAAGGCGGGACATTCCGGGGACGACAACGAGACGGATACGAGCGATGGAAACCACACAGAACACTGAACGCCGCCGGAACAGCCAACGGCGCCATGCCGATGCGGGGCCGCCGTCAGGCATCGGGGAACGACGCGTCAATATCGAGCGGCGCCTGTTCAATATCGACTTTGGCAAAGTCCCGGGCCGACGGTCGCGTCACGCCACCGACAACGGGCAAGTGCAGCAGGGCTGAGCCTTTATTGGCGACGACGGGTTCAGCGCCTGTCCACCGCCGCCTCGCCGACTTCCTCGCTGATGCCGGTGGTTTCGGTGAAATAGCCACACAACGGGCATTTGAATCCGGGCGGACAGTTGTGTTCGCGGGCACACTGGGCTTGGGTTTCATCGGTCAGCACCATCTGCCGAACCGCTTCGCAACGAGCGATCGGGGAGTCAAAGAAGGACATCGGAGTCTCCTGGAAGATTAATTGTACTTTCAGTCTAGTCCGGATGCCGCTGATTGCCAGCGTCATGGCCAAATGCTACGGTCAGCCCCAAAAAAAGCGCAAAAACCAATCCGCCACGTGGCTCTCCATGGATTCGCCGATGGCCGCCAGATGCATTTCGTGAATGCACCGGAGATGCGATTCGGCCCGCCGGTAGGCGGCGAGGGTCGTCGCGTCATCGGCATCGATCAGCATTAGCAGCGGCGCGACGAGCAGTTCCAGCGCCTGGGCGCCGGCCCGGTCGATCAGCCCGCCATGGCAGGCGATGGCGCGGACCTGGGCGTCGCGCCGGGCAGCGGCGCGGATGACGGCCGGGGCGATCTCGCCGCTGGCGAAAATGCCGAGCGGCAGATCCTGCATGTCGCCGTCGTGGCGCGCCAGATCGAGAATGTCGAGCAGCCGCTGGGCCAGACGCGGCACATTCTGCGTCGCGTCGACAAACTGCAGTTCGTGAGCGGTCAGCAGTTCCATGGCCAAAATGGCGTGGCCGCGCGCCGCGAGATTGGCGGTGACCGTCGTATCGACAGGCAGGTGATGCGAGCGGGCGAGGACGATCAGGCCGCGCGGGTCGTCCGGGCGCTCAAGCTGGCCGTGCAGCGAACCGTGCGGCGTATGCAGCGCGATGTGGCGATTCATGCCGACAGGCGGACCGGGATGCGGTTGGGGCCGAAGGCCTTGCCGCCCCGGCCGAGCACCTTGCCGAAGCGGCCGGCGATGGCGGTCTGGCAATGCGGGCAATGGCCGTCCGGGCTCAGGTCGTAGCGGCGGATTTCGTACCAGTCGCGGACGATCAGCGCGGCGTGGCAGCTCGGGCAGAAGGTGGTGCCGCCCTCGGGGTCGTGGATGTTGCCGGTGAAGACGTGGTGCAGCCCGGCATCGCGGGCGATGCGGCGGGCCTGGATCAGCGTCGCCGGCGGTGTCGGCGGGATGTCGCTCATTTTCCAGTCGGGGTGGAAGGCCGAGAAGTGCAGCGGCACGTCCGGCCCGAGTTCGCGGGCGATCCAGGTGACCAGTTCGTTGATCTCCTCGGGCGCGTCGTTATGGCCGGGAATCAGCAGCGTGGTGATTTCCAGCCAGCAGTCGGTCGCGTGGTGGATGTAGGCCAGCGTGTCGAGCACCGGCTGCAGGTGGGCGACGCAGAGCTTGTGATAGAAGCCTTCGGTGAAGGCCTTCAGGTCGACGTTGGCGGCATCCATGACGGCGAAGAACTCGCGCGCCGGCTCGGGGTGGATGTAGCCGGCGGTCACGGCGACATTGCGGATGCCTTGCTCGCGGCAGGCCAGCGCGGTGTCGATGGCGTATTCGGCAAAAACCACCGGGTCGTTGTAGGTGTAGGCAACGGCATCGGCGCCATAGCGCCGGGCGGCGCTGGCGATCATTTTCGGGCTGGCCGTATCCATCAGGCGGTCCATGTCCTTGGATTTGGAAATATCCCAGTTCTGGCAGAAGCGGCAGGCCAGGTTGCAGCCGGCGGTGCCGAAGGACAGGATGCTGCTGCCCGGGTAGAAATGGTTGAGCGGCTTCTTCTCGATCGGGTCGATGCAGAAGCCCGAGGAGCGGCCGTAAGTCGTCAGCTGCATGGCGTTGCCCACCCGCTGGCGGACGAAGCAGGCGCCGCGCTGGCCCTCGTGCAACTGGCAGTCGCGTGGGCAAAGGTCGCACTGGACGCGGCCGTCGGGCAGGGCATGCCACCAGCGGCCGGGAAACAGGGTTTCGGCTTGGCTCATGGTGCAGCCTCCTTCCATTTCTTGACGGCATAGCGTTCGAGACGGACATCCGGCCCCCAGTAGCCGGCCGGTAGCCCGGCCTTCTGCTTCAGATGGGCCATGAAGACGGCCGGATCGGGCAACTGTTCCCAGACCTGCGGCAGGAAGGTCGACCGGCGATGGCCGGCAGTGAAGATCACGCCATCGACGTTCGGCCGCAACTGGGCGAGGGCGTCGGCTTCGCTGCTGAAGCTGATCGGCTCGACCGGGGTCAGCAGCGAGACTTCGACGCGGGTGTAGGGCAGTTCGTCGACGCTCAGGGGATGGAAACGCGGGTCGCGGAAAGCGGCGGCCAGGGCGTTTTCCTGGACATCCCTGGCGAGCGGCCGCCAGGCTTCGAGGCTACCGATACAGCCGCGCAGCTTGCCGTGCTGGGTCAGCGTGACGAAGGCGGCGCCCGTTTCGTGCAGTTCCGGGGCCTCGGGCGCCGGGCTGTGCGGCAAACCAAAATGCTCGGCGATGGCGTTGCGGGCCAGGGTCAGCAGCGTGGTGCCGAGATCAGGCATGGTGTTCGCCCTCGGTGAAGGCAAAGGCCGCATAGCCGACGACCCGGCTCTTGTCGCCGGCCGTGTCGCCCGAGTTGCACAGGCCGAGCAATTCAGGCTTCAGGCCCCGGCGGCGGGCGGCGAGCAGCAGGCCGTTGATCGGATAGGCGCCGCAGGCCTGTTCCGGATTGAGGTGGCTGTCGAGTTGCAGGATATGCCGGCAGGTGTTGCTGTCCACCTGCTGCGCCGTGCCGTAGGGCAGGAAATGCGAGAGGTCAGAACTGACGACGATCAGCGTTTCCGGCCCGTCCCACAGCAAGTCGAGCACCTCGGCGACGGCTTCCGGCCCGGCCTGGCCGACGGCCAGCGGAACCAGCGTGAACGGCCCGAGCACGCGCTGCAGGAAGGGCAGGTGCACTTCCAGTGAATGCTCGAACGCATGCACCTTGTCGCTGAAGACGATCTGCGGCAGGTCGGCGATCACGGTGATCGCCTGGGCGTCGAGCCGGACGGTGCCGAGCGGCGTGGCGAAGGCCTCGGCCTCGGGCAGCGCGATGCCCTCGACGGCGACCCGGTGGGTCGGGCCGAGCAGGACGACGCGGCGGATGGTCGTCGCCCACGGCGCCAGCGTGGCGTAGGCCGCGGCGGCCGTCGAGCCGGAATAGATGTAGCCGGCATGCGGGACGATCAGCGCCTTGGGCTGCCGGTCGGTCGCCCCGCTCGCTTCGCCGAGCAATGCGTCGACGGTGGCGGTCAGCGCGGCCGGGTCGCCGGGGTAGAACATGCCGGCAACGGCGGGAGGACGGGTGGCGATCATGGGTGCCTCCTTAAACGATCAGCAAACCGACGGCCATGCCGCCACCGATGGCGAGCAGGCCGGGCAGGGCGTAGCGTGCGAGCTTGCCGCCGCCGATGCTGAGCACCAGCCCGATCTTGAAGACCAGGTTGGCCATCAGCGCCAGCGTGACGGCAACGACGGCCTGGCCGCCGGCGATTTTTTCCAGGTTGAACAGGCGCAGTGATGAGAGCACGCTGGCGTCGGCATCGGTCAGCCCGGAGACCAGCGCGACGATGTAGAGGCCGCTGCTACCGGCTTTGTCCTGCAGCCAGGCCGAGACAAGCAGGACGACGGCGTAGAGCAGGGCGAAGGAGAAGGCAGTTTTCAACTCGGTCGGATTCTTCACTTCCGGCATCGGCAGTTCGCCGGCATTGGCCAGGATGCGCCAGCTATAGAGCGTCAGGGCGACGCCGGGCACGATGCCGCAGGCAAAGACGATGACCACCGGCATGGCCAGTGCCGGCGCGACGATGCTGGAAACGATGGCGATGCGGATCATGACCATGATGTTGGCGATCAGGATGACGATGGCCGACATGCGGACCAGGTCGGCATGATCGCGGGCATGGCGGGAGAACATCATGGTCGTCGCCGTCGACGAGGCCAGGCCGCCGAAGATGCCGAGCACCGCCGCGCCGTGGCGGGCGCCGATGATGCGCAGGGCGAGGTAGCCGGCCAGCGCCAGGCCGGAAATCAGGACGACCATGTACCAGATCTGGCGCGGGTTGATCGCGTTGTACGGCCCGAAATCCTCGCTCGGCAGAATGGGCAGGATGACCAGCGAAAGCACCGCGAACTGCAGGATGGAGTTGATGTCCTTGGCTGTCGTCCGTTCGCTGAACTGCTTCAGTTCGGCCTTGAAATAAAGCAGCACGGTGGTCGCGATGGCCAGCATGACGGCCAGCGTGGTATAGCCGAACCAGACGGCGGCGCCGAGGCCGTAGGTGACGACGATGGCGGCTTCGGTCGTGAAGCCGCGATATTGCTCCTCCTGCTGCGCCGAGAAATTGGAGGCGATCATCGCGGCGGCGATGACCAGCAGCCCGACGGCGAGCAGCCAGGTGCTGCCGGAACGTTCTTCGAGCAGCGCGAACAGGCAGCCGAGCATGGCGACCAGCGAGAAGGTCCGCAAGCCAGCCGCCGAATCCGGACGCCGCTCGCGCTCCATGCCGATCAGCAGGCCGATGCCCAGGGCCGTGGCAAACGCCTTGACCGGCTCAACCAGCTCGGGGACCACGAAGCTCATGCGAATCCTTTTGTGACCGTTCTTAAGTAAAATTAAGCCATGCCACGCCATTACGCAATCGTTCCCGCTGCCGGCAGCGGTTCCCGCTTCGGTAGCGAGAAGCCGAAACAGTATCTCGACCTGCTCGGCCGCCCGCTGATCTATCACACGCTGGCGGCGCTGACCGCCTGCCCGGATATCGAGCGCGTCTGGGTGGTGCTGGCGCCGGACGATCCGTGGTGGCCGCAATACGACTGGAGCGGGCTGGGCCACAAGCTGGAAACCGTCCGCTGCGGCGGCGCGACGCGGGCCGAGAGCGTGACCAACGGCCTGCAGGCGGCGGCGATGGTGGCGGCCGACGACGACTGGATCCTGGTGCACGACGCGGCGCGGCCCTGCCTGTCGGCGGCGATGCTTGAGCGCTTGTTCACGGAACTGGCCGACGATCCGGTCGGCGGCATCCTGGCCGTGCCGGTGGCCGATACGGTCAAGCGCGCCGATGCCGAACAGCGCGTCGCTGCCACCGAGCCGCGCGATGGTTTGTGGCAGGCGCAGACGCCGCAGATGTTTCGCTACGGTCAGCTGCAAAAATCGCTCAAAAATGAAATTTCCGTGACCGACGAAGCCGGCGCCATCGAGGCCGCCGGGCTGAAGCCGAAGCTGGTGCGCGGCGATTCGACCAATCTGAAAGTCACCTGGCCGGCCGACCTGGCGCTGGCCGCGATGATCCTGAGGGCACGCCAATGAATATCCGCGTCGGGCAGGGCTACGATGTGCACAAGCTGGTCGAGGGCCGCAAGCTGATCCTCGGTGGTGTCGAGATTCCGCATCCGACCGGGCTGCTCGGTCATTCCGATGCCGACGCATTGCTCCACGCGATCACCGACGCACTGCTCGGTGCTGTCGCGCTCGGCGATATCGGGCGGCATTTCCCGGATACCGATCCGCGTTACAAGGGTGCCGACAGCCGCGTCCTGCTGCGCGCCGCCGTCGCCTTGCTGGCCGACAAGGGCTGGCGGCCGGTCAATGTGGACGCGACGCTGATCGCCCAGCAGCCGAAACTGGCCCCGCACGCCGCGGCCATGGTCGCCAACGTGGCGGCCGATCTCGGCATCGCGACCGACTGCGTCAACATCAAGGGCAAGACCAACGAACGCCTCGGCTACCTCGGCCGCGAGGAAGCCATCGAGGCCCAGGCCATCGTGCTGGTGGAACGTGCCGGCTGAGCGCCGGCCAGAATCCCCGCCACGGCCGGCGACGGCCAGAGTCTTTTTCGCCCTCTGGCCGCCGGCCGACGTGGCCGACCGCCTCGCTGCCATCGCTGCCGAAGCGGCAGCCCGCCTCGGCGGACGAGCCACCCGCCGCGACACCATCCATCTGACCCTGGCCTTTCTCGGCGACGTGCCGGAGTCGCGCCTCGCCGAACTCGGCGAAGTTGCCGCCGCCGTGCGGGGCGCCGCCTTCGATCTGCGGCTGGACCGCCTGGGTTTCTGGCAGCACAACCACCTGTTGTGGGGAGGCGGCACAAAGCCGGCCGGTCTGGAGGCATTGCACGGCGCCTTGCGCAAGGCCCTGACCGATGCGGGATTCAAGGTCGACGGCGAAGGACGAAACTTCGCGCCACACCTGACCTTGGTGCGCAAGGTGCCGCCCTCATCCGGGCTGGAAGGCGGATACGAAACGCCGATCACAGCCATGCCCTGGTCTTGCGACCGTTTTTTTCTCGTCCGTTCGCGATTGTCGTCGTCCGGCTCTGAGTATTTGATTCTTCGCGAATTTTCACTGGCAGAAATTTGATCGTCATGGCTTCGGCTGGGCGGATTTTCTCGCCGCTTCAGGACACCCCTAAAGTTTTCTGGAATGATGTCGGTAATGACTTGAAATGGCGCTCGCCACAACAAGTTCGGCGCTTTTGCTGCAAGCGGGAAACGAAACCAGGGGAGTCGTTTTGGGGGTAGTCAGCAGTTCTGAAAGCGCTGCAATCCTTCGGGTATTGCTGATCGAGGCGGAGGGCCGGGACGGCCAGCGCCTGCTCGACGCGTTACAGGGCGGCGGACATGTCGTTCATTCGCGCCAGGTGGCCAGGCAGGATGAACTGGTGCAGGCGCTGCGCGAGGAACAATGGGATACGGCGCTGCTGAGCTGTAGCTTGGACGATCTGCCGGTGGCGGCAGCCATGGATCTGTTCCTCGAACTGGCGCCGATGCTGCCGGTGATCCTGACCGTCGAGCGCGGATCGCCCGATTTTCCGTTCGAACTGCTCGACAATGGCGCCTGCGATTTCGTCTTCAAGAGCAATCCATCCCGCCTGCTCGCCGTGGTCGAGCGCGAATGCGCCCGCGTCGGCTTGTTGCAGGAAAAACAGGAAACCCTGGCCAATCCGGAAATCTTCGGGCAAATCGACGAAGGCGCCGCCCGGTTCTTTCAATTGGCCAGCCACGTTCCCGAATGCTACTGGCTGGCCGATGCCGATACGCAGCGGATCACCTACGTCAGCAAGGGTTACGAGCAGATCTGGGGGCGTCACGTCGAGGCACTCTACGCGCACCGGCTGGACTGGCTGACCTATGTGCATGTGGATGACCGGGAGCGCGTGCTCGCCGAGGCGCGCCAGCATAGAAAGGGCGGCCTGGACATCCGGTTCCGCGTCGAGCGCCCCGGCGACAGCCTGCGCTGGCTGCATGTCCGGAATTTTCCGGTGCATGACGAAACGGGGAAAATCGTCAGCGTCGGCGGAGTCGCCACCGACATCACCTGTCTGCTGGCCGACAAGGGGAAGGCGCCGTTCTTCGCCCATTTCGACGCCCTGACCGCCTTGCCCAACCAACTGATGTTTCACGACCAGATGCAGCGGATGATTGCGCTGTCACGGCGCAAGGAGTTGTCGTTGGGGGTCATGGTGATCGACATCGACCGCTTCCACGAACTCAACCAGACCTTCGGCCACGCTTCCGGCGACGAACTGTTGCGCCAGATCGCCGGGCGGGTTTCCGGCTCGTTGCGCGAATCCGACGTTCTCGGGCGGATCGGCGGCGACGTCTTCGGTGTGCTGTTGCCGGATGTCGGCGATATTCAGCACGCCGGCATCGTCGCCCGGCGGATCATCGACGCGCTGATCATGCCGGTCCGGGTCGATGGCTGCGACGTTTTCGCCACGGCGGGCATCGGCATCGTCTTCTATCCGCAGGACGGCCGGGATGTTCATGAGCTGGTCAGCAATGCCGGGATTGCCTGTCGTCATGCCAAGAGTGCGGGGCGCAACAACTACCACTGCTACAGCCCGGGCATGCAGGAAAATATCCGCGACCGGATGCGCCTCGAAATCGATTTGCGCAACGCCACGCTGCGCAAGGAATTCGTGCTGCATTTCCAGCCCAAGGCAAGTTGCGCCAACGGCCGGATCACCGGGACCGAGGCCCTGCTGCGCTGGTCGCATCCGCAGCGCGGTGTGGTCGGGCCGGACCAGTTCATCCCGCTGCTCGAAGAGACCGGGCTGATCGTCCAGGTCGGGCGCTGGGTACTCGAAGAAGCCTGCCGACAGACAGTCGAATGGCAGGCGGCCGGGCTAGACATCCCGAGCATCTCGGTCAACCTGTCGGCCCGCCAGTTGCAATCGGACACGCTGCTGGCCGACGTCGCGGCGACGCTGGACAAGACCGGCCTGAAGCCAGCCTGCCTGGATCTCGAAATCACCGAAAGCATGCTGATGGATAACGCCGAAACGGCGATCGGCACGCTGACGGCGTTGAAGAAAATGGGCGTCACCATCTCGCTCGACGACTTTGGCACCGGCTATTCGAGCCTGGCTTACCTGAAGCGCTTCCCGATCGATACGGTCAAGGTCGATCGCTCCTTCGTCCAGGATATCGCCGCCGATTCGGATGACGCCTCGATCACCCGGGCGGTGATCACCATGGCCCATCACCTGAAGCTGAAGGTCGTCGCCGAAGGCGTCGAGACCCAGGAGCAACTGGCCTTGCTGATTTCGCATCAGTGCGACGTGATCCAGGGTTATTTTTTCTCGCGGCCGCTGACGGCGCCGGCCATGATGGACCTGCTGAGCGCCGACAAGCGATTGCCGACCAGCCTGCTGCGTTCGGGCGCCCGTAAGCCGATGGCCCTGTTCGTGGCAGTCGACGGTTTCGAGGCAGTCATTTCGCGGCTGACCCGCGAAGGCCACCGGGTCTGCGAGGTGGCCGACATCCAGGGCGCCATGCAATGGTTTACCGGCAATCTCGTCGATGTCCTGGTCTGCGGCGCGCCACGCAAGGATTTCGATGCCGCGGCATTAATCGAGCAGGCGATGCGGACGCAACCGAAATGCGAACGGGTACTGGCCGTCGACAGCCGCCAGTGGAATCGCAAGGCGGTGGCCGCCTTGAGCGCTTCCGGCCTGGTGCATCGA
>CAIXSK010000310.1 GCA_903922075.1 uncultured beta proteobacterium
CAACGAGCAGCTGCAGATGCGCGGCATGGCGCGCAGCAATCCGGTCGTCCTGCCGGCGCCGGTGCCGGAACTGCTCGGCGCCCATCAGGGCGGCCAGCTGATGATGAGCCTCGACCTGCCGACCGCCCGCCAGCCGTATCAAAGCTACGTGCCGATGGTCGGCGACAGCATCGCGGCGATCTTTGAACATTATCTGGAGCAGTCCGAGCAGCAGCCGTCGCGCCTGTTCGCCACCGCTGGGCCAAAGGCCGCCGTCTGCCTGTTCCTGCAGAAGATGCCGCAGGCCGACCACCACGACCAGGATGGCTGGAACCGGATCACCCAGCTGGCGGCAACCGTCAAGCCGGCCGAACTGCTCGGGCTCGACGCCGAAGAACTGCTCGCCCGCCTTTTCCACGAAGACATGGAGGCTCATGGCGTCCGCGTCTATGACCCGCTGCCGGTCGTCTATCACTGCCCGGAGGACTGGGACAAGGTGCGCGACATGATCCGCAGCATCGGCCACGCCGACGCCGAGACCATCCTGGCCGAACACGGCGAGATCCTGATCCGCGACGATATCTGCAACCGCGAATACCGCTTCACGCCGGACGACGTGGCGGCGCTGTTTGCGGCCAGCGAAGGCAGGGCCTTGCATTGAACCCGCCGGACGAAGCCTACATCCTCGGGCGGCGGGTTGCGCTGCTCTACCGCAATGTCCTGCTCGGGCAGATCGTTTCCATCGTCAACGCCACGGCGCTGACCGGGGTTGCGCTGACGCTGCTGGATAATCGGGCAATCGCTTTGTGGTGGCTGGCCGCTGTCCTGATTGCCGGATTCCGCGTCATGCAGGCCAGGGCTTATAACAGGGCGTCCGAAACGGCCAGGCAGGCCAGCGCCGAGGGGTGGCGCCGACGTGTCCTGTACGGGGTATCCGGCTCGGGGTTGATCTGGGCAAGCGGCGGCCTGTTGCTGATGTTGCAAGGCAATACCGACCTGCAATTGTTCACGGCCTTCGTGATCGCCGGCATGGTCGCCGGCGCCGTCCCGGTACTGGCGGCGGATCGCACGGTTTTCCGCGCTTATGCCTGGCCGATGACGCTGGCGGCCATCGTCGGCAGTCTGGGCAGCGATACCCTGCACATCGCGTTCACCGCCATGGCCGCTATTTTTCTGCTCGCCGTGACGCGCAGCGCCGATCTGTTCCACAGTACCCTGCACGACAGCTTCCGCCTCGAACACGAGAAGGATCACCTGGTCGACCACCTGGAGCGTGCCCGCGAAGTCGCCGAGCGTTCCAACCGGGCGAAGACCGAATTCCTGGCCAACATCAGCCACGAACTGCGCACGCCGATGAACGGCATCATCGGCATGGCCGACCTGCTGGCGCTCGACGCGATCAACGACGAGCAGCGCGAACTGCTCGATCACCTGCGCGAATCGGCCGACATCCTGCTGCTGCAACTCAACCACCTGATCGAGCTGTCAGCGCTCGAAGCCGGCCACGTCAAGCTGCGGCCGGAGCCCTTCGTGGTGCATGACCTGCTCGACGGCCTGATCTCGGCGCAGCGCAAGGCGGCGATGGACAAGGGACTGGCCATCGACATCGAGACCGACAGCGGCCTGCCCGACATCGTGATCGGCGACCTCGAACGTCTGCGCCAGGTTTTCCAGCACCTGATCGGCAACGCCATCAAGTTTACCGAGCGGGGCAGTATCGGGATCGCCGCCCGGCAGGTCGAACGAACGGCAAAATCGGTCCGCGTCGAATTCCACGTTACCGACACCGGCCCCGGCATC
>CAIXSK010000311.1 GCA_903922075.1 uncultured beta proteobacterium
CTGCACCGCCTCGACCTGCCGGTCCTTTCCCGGCGTTTTCCCGATCTTGCCACCCAACTGTTTGAGTCCTGACGCCATGAGCAAAGCGCCCCAAATCACCCTCGACCAATTCAAATCGCAGGCCAAGGCAAGAAAGGTCTATATCTTTGCGGTCAATCTCGAAGGCATCGGTTTTCTCAAGCTGTTCACCCGGCTGGGACTGAATATCGGCGGCTTCATCGACTCGCGGCCGATCCCCGGCGCCAGCAAGCGTGGCCAGCCGGTCATCCATCCCGACAAGTTCTTTGCCGAACTGGCCGGCGACGCGCTGGTCGTCATCACCGCCAAGCATCGGCAGACCAAGCGCCAGGCCATGGAGCGCTGCGAGCAGGCCGGACTCAAGCGCGGCGAAACCTTTTTCACCACCACCGACCTCTGCGACTATCTGCCGACCATCGAAATCGCCGGCCTCTGCAACCTGCGCTGCATTTCCTGCAACATGGGCATCCCCGGCGCCAACCTGAAGGGCGGCTACATGAGCGCCGCCGATTACCGCCAGGTGCTGACCAAGATGCGCGAGGAAATCCCCTTCCTCAATTCGGTCTATTTGTACCTCTGGGGCGAGCCGCTGCTCAACCCGGAAATCGGCGACATCATCCGGATCACCTCGGAACTGGGCGTCGCCTGCGAAATCTCGACCAACCTGAACGATGCCCGCAACCTGGAAAAGGTCGTCCAGGCCCAGCCGGAAGTGCTCGTCGTACCCTGCTCCGGCGTCGGCGAGAATTTCGACCTGACGCGCACCGGCGGCCACTGGGAAGTGTTCAAGAAGAATCTCTACCGCCTGCGCGAACTGATCGACCAGTACGGCACCGATACCGCCGTGCGCGTGCACTACCATATGTACAAGCACAACATGGACGAGGATTTCGACACCATCAAGGCGATGGCC
Organism: uncultured beta proteobacterium; assembly: GCA_903922075.1. Classification (GTDB taxonomy): domain Bacteria; phylum Pseudomonadota; class Gammaproteobacteria; order Burkholderiales; family Rhodocyclaceae; genus Azonexus. The sequence continues at coordinate 932 of CAIXSK010000311.1, forward strand.
GAGGAGCTCGGCTTCCAGTTCCTGCCCATCCTGGCCCAGATCTTCCCGGAATACGTGCTGCGCAATGTCATCTACGGCGAGCCGATTCCGCCGCAAATGCTGCGCGCCAACGACCTGCTCTATTTCCCGATTGCCGACCAGCTCGCCTACGCCCAGCAGAACACCAGCCGCAACTGCTTCATGCTCAAGGTTTTCCCGGTCGTGCGCTGGGACACCTCAGTGGTTCATTGCAGCAACCTGACCTTCCCGGTGCTGACCAGCAACTACCTCGAACACTCGCTCGACGAGCTATTGAAGCAGCGTTACGACAACAAGTTCTGCAACACCTGCATGGACCACAGCATGCACCGCTTCTTCGACGTCGCCGCCTCGATCAAGGAGGTCGATGGCAAGCGTACGGTGGTCCGGGATTAGACTGCGGGCGGAATGCTACGGTCGGCGGCAAAAAACGGCCAAAATTGAAATTTCCGACCGGGCGGGCGCCTACCGGCGCGGCATGAAGAACATCACGGTTTCGTAGATGCTCTCGGTGTAGTGGCGGAGGTAGATGTCGTAGTCGTCGCGAATCGCCAGCACCTGGCGCGGAATGCGCCAGAAATCCCCGGCACGGTGATAGACGCAGATCGCCAGCCGCGGATGATGCGCCGCGATGGTCCGGCGCGCCCCCTCGATGGCGGCAGACTCCTCGCCCTCGATGTCGATCTTGATCAGGGTCGGCGCCTCCTGCTCCTGTAGCACGTCGTCCAGCCGGTCAACCTCGATGACGACGGCGCCACCCTCGACGATCTTCGACCCCGACCCCTGCGCCGTCAGGCGCAAACTGCGCCGGGCATCCGACAGGCCGAGCGGATGGCAATGAACATTGGCGGACGAAGCGAGCGCGGCCACACATTTTGTGAAATTCTGCGGCTCCGGCTCGAAGACATGCACCGCCCGGTAGCCGGGGCAGCGGCGCATAAACTCGCGGCTGGTGGCGCCATCGTAGCCGCCGACATCGACGAAGCTTTCGCCAGCCGGCTGCAGATCCAGGAAGTCCTCGAAATACTGCGCATGCTCGCGCGCCTCGAAGCCGCACAGCAGTTCCAGATCGTACTTGAGGCGAAAACTGACCAGTTTGCGCAACAGGCTGCTCGACAACTCGTCGTAGAGGCGACCTTCAATCCACCGGTATTCCACCTCGTTGGTCTGAAAATCCTCGCTGAAGCCTTCGTTGAAAACGACCGGAACCAGCGGCAGGCCGGCGTACTTGGCGAAGGCGAAGTAATCGAGGTTTTCCAGGCCGAGATCGTCGAGCCGGCGCTTGGCGCTGAGCGGCCGACCACCCGCCGCATTGAGGACCAGCGCGCCGGCCGGAATTTCCTGCGAGCGGATGACCGGCCGGCCGAGCCAGGTGGCCTCGGGATAATAGTCATCAACAAAGCCGGCCAGATCGACATGTCTGTTCACCGCTTCGGCATAGACATTGCGCCCGAGCAGATACTTCAGCCGCGGACCGTCGGCCAGGAATTCGGTGCAGAAGCGCTGCGCCGCCGCGGC
>CAIXSK010000312.1 GCA_903922075.1 uncultured beta proteobacterium
CTACGCAGTCACTGTGACCCAGATGGCCACGGCCCAGAAAAGCTTTTCCCAGGCCTACGACGTCGGCACTACCTTCGGGCAGGGAACGCTCGACTTCGTCGTCGGCGGCACGCCCCACTCAATCGATCTGACCGACCAGAGCAGCTACTCGCTTCAGGACATTCTCAGCAAGATCAACGATGCCGACATCGGCGTAACGGCGACCATCGTGTCCGGCACCGCCGGCGATCGACTGATCCTGACCGGGTCGGAGACCGGTGACGACCACGGTTTCACGCTCACCACGACCATTGCCCCGCCCGATTCGGTGCCCTCCGGCACCCCGCAGGCCAGCCTGGATGCCTTTGACACCGCCCCCGAACTCGCCACCGCCGTGGCCCAGGATGGCCAAATCACGATTGATGGCGTTCCCGTCAGCTCAAGCAGCAACACCTTTACCAGCGCCGTCACTGGCCTGACGTTCACCGCCGTCAAGCTCGGCTCTGCAACCGTCTCCGTGCAAACCGACAGCGCCAAGATCGTCGCAGCGGCGCAGGCTCTCGTTGACAGTTATAACGCGACCGTCACGCTGGTCAAATCGAACAGCAGCTACGATCTGACCACCAAGACCGCCCAGGCGCTGAATGGCGATTCCGCCGCGCGCTCCCTGCTGACGGTGCTGAGCAATACCCGAACCACTGTCCCCGCTGAACTCTCGTCGGCGGCCATCCAGTCGTTGTCCGGACTCGGCATCACGATCCAGCAAAGCGGTCTGCTGACACTGGATACGGCAACCCTGAAAACTGCCATCAGCACCTCAGCCAGCGACGTCACCCAAACCCTGGGCGCTTACGGCAAGGCGTTCAGCGACTCGATCGACGCCATGTTGAACGCTGGCGGCCTGGTCAACAATCGGGTGGAGAGCCTGAACACCTCGGTCAAAACCTACAAGGACAGTCAGGCCGCACTGGAGATCCGGGTAGCTGCCATTGAAAAGCGTTATCGTGCGCAATTCACGGCTCTCGACAAACTTGTCAGCTCCATGCAAACCACCAGCAGCTACCTGACCCAGCAACTCGCCGCGCTGTCTGCTTCATCCTGACCCCAGCGCGTTTCAACCCTATCTTCATTTTCTCGGCATTTCATGTTTTCAAATCCCATCGCCACCTACCAGCAAATGGAAATCGAGTCCGATGTCCGGGGAGCCGACCCGCACCGACTGATCGTCCTCTTGTTCGATGGCGCGGAAAGCGCTTTGAAGCAGGCTCAGGCTCACATTGCGGCGGATAACGTCGTCGGCAAATCGGAATCGATCATGAAAGCTGTCGAGATCATTCTCGATGGCCTTTCTGCCAGCCTGAACCTTGAGGAGGGCGGCGAGCTGGCCGGCAATCTCCGGGCGCTTTACAGCTACATGGTCTCTCGCCTGATCCATGCCAACATCCACAAGGATGCTGCGGCGATCACCGAGGTGCGAAACCTGCTCGGTGAAATTGCCGGTGCCTGGCGCGAGATGGGGCAGAACATGCGCCAGGGCAACAGCCCGCGTGGCTGAACCTTTCGTGCCTGCCAACGTCCGCGCCTCCCTGGACGACATTCTCCAGACACTGATCGACAGCGTCGAGCGCGGCGACTGGAACGAACTCGACCAGATTGCCGGTCGGCTGATTCCGGCCTTGGACGCCGTGGATCAGTCAGCGCCGGCCAAACCGGCCGACACCCATGCCATCCGCCAACTGCTTCTCAAACTGCAGACAGCCATAGACCGCTGCACGGAACGCAAGGCGCAAATAGGCCCCCTGCTGGACGCGCTCTCCCACAAGACGCCAAACCGTGATTCCGTCTGATGTCGCGAACGCCCTGCGGCTACAACAGCCCGACGTAGCGAAGCTCACCTCCGAGCAGCCGCAGAACCAGCCAATCGCTGCGGCACAACGCATTACCGATGTCCTCAGCGACCTGGTTCCCGGCCAACGCATCCTGGCCGAAATCCAGGCCCTGCTCCCGAACGGAACCTACCGCGCGATCGTCGCCCAGCGCGACGTCACCCTGGCCCTGCCCTTCTCGGCCAAACCTGGCGATACCCTGGAACTTGAAGTTGCCGAGAGCGACGGCAAACTGACACTGGCCTTTGTCGCCAACCGCACCGATAGCGCGACACCCAAAGCCCCGCCAGAATCAGCCTCGACCTCGCTGAGCAGTGCCGGCAAGCTGATCGGCAACCTGCTCAACGAAATCGGCGGCGAGGGCCGCAAAGCGCCGCCCGTCCCGCTCAACAGCAGCCAACCGCTGGTCGACACCATGCCGAAAACGGCCGCCGATCTCGCGCCAGTTCTCAAGCAGGCGGTCACTCAGAGCGGCATGTTCTACGAAGCCCATCAGGCACGATGGGTTGCCGGCGAACTGCCGACTGAATCGCTGCGCCAGGAGCCTCAGGGCAAAATGCTGCCGTATGGGACGAATGCTACGGTCGAAGCCGAAAAAGGGGCAAAATCCGTTTTTTTGCCACCTGCCGATGCCCCCCTCACGGCGACAAGGCCGACGCAAGCAGCAAACGAGCCGGCAGCGAGCATCGGCAACCGGATACCGAACGAACTGACCCCGCTCGTCCAGCAGCAACTGGACGGCCTTTCGACCCAGAACTTCGCCTGGCAGGGTCAAATCTGGCCAGGGCAGCAAATGTGGTGGGAAATTGGCCGGGACCAACAGCGCAACGCCGCTCCCGGCGACGAGCAAATACGCCCCTGGCAAACCCGCCTGAAATTAACGCTCCCCATGCTCGGACAGATCGAAGCGACGCTGGAACTGAATGCCGGCGGCGCGGTGAGCATCACGCTGCTGGCCGCCGACACCGCCAGCGAAGCCCGCTTGCGGGACAACGCCTCGGCGCTGACCAGCCAGCTAGAAGCCGCCGGACTCCATCTGACGCAACTGTCGCTCAAGCAGCATGACCAAGCCGGACAATGACCACGTCCGCGAGGCCATCGCCCTCGCCTACCGCCAGACCGACGCCGCTCCCCGCGTCGTCGCCAAGGGCAAGGGGCTGGTCGCCGAAGAAATCATCGCGCGGGCCAGGGAGCACGGCGTGTTCGTCCATGAATCGCCGGAACTGGTCGCCCTGCTGACCCAGGTCGACATCGACGAACACATCCCTCCCCAGCTCTACCAGGCCATTGCCGAACTGCTCGCCTGGCTGTATCGCATCGAACACGGCGAGAACCCGCCGCTGCGCTGATCCCGGGGTATGGGGACAAGGCCATGTCATGACGGCAGCAATGGTTTACCATTGAGCGCTCTGTCCCATCTCGTACGCGCATGACCCAGACCGCCGACATTGATGCAGCCCCCGATTTCGAAATCGACCACCCGGATGATTTCGCCCCGTATTTTCTCGACAACCCGCGCGAAATCGCCTTGTTCCTGGATATGCTGAGCAAGCGTGGCAGCATCGTCACCGCCCACCTCAACGATGGTCGCCAGTTTTTCCTGACCTCGATCCTCGCCGTCGACACCGCCTCCGGCACCCTCCTTCTCGACCCGCCCCGGGCCGGCGAGGATATCCTGCCGGTCAGGTCGGCCCAACAGGTAACGCTGGTCGGCACCCTGGAAAAGGTCAAGCTGCAACTGCGCCTGCCCGCCCTGCAGGATGCCGTCTACGAGGAGCGAAACGTCCTCAGCGCACCGATCCCCGAGCGACTGCTACGCCTCCAGCGCCGCGAGTACTTTCGCCTGGAGCCACCGCACACCCATCCGATCCTGTGCACGCTATCCACGACAATGCCGTCAGGCGCCATGCGGACGCTGGAACTGCCACTCTCCAACATCAGCGGTGGCGGCGTCAGCCTGGTCGCGCCGACCGACCTCGCCGAGCGTTTCCCACGCGATGC